>JAZDFH010000001.1:0-19727 GCA_043808035.1 bacterium
CGCGCGGGAAGATGGGCAGAACGAAAAGTTCTAACCGCGGGGGCAAAACCGGAAGCGAAAAAACCAAGTTTTGCGCAAAAAGCAGGAACATGGGCAGCAAATACTCCTGGAGTACGGGCAGTAGGAGGGCTTGCTGTGGCAGGAGCAATTGATAAGAGGATATCAACATATAAATCACAAGCGGAAGAAAAACAAAAGAGCTTTACAAGTCTCCGAGATGATACATTACTTGCAAAAGCAAATGCTGCGGGTATTGGATGGAAAAAAGACGCACCTCAAGCAATTGGTGCTAATACAGCGGCACAAGCTGCCTTTGCAAACGAGCTTGCGAAGAGAAATCTTACAGATAAGATAGATCCTCAAAAACTTGAAGCATTTGTCACTGCAGCAGGTAAGATGGGGCACACTGATGACATTTTAAAAAATAGGCCTGATCTTGCTCCATTACTCGGTAAAAAAATAGAAGACACTGTCAAAAAAATTGGGAAAGATGATATTCCAAAAGTATCAAAAGTAGCTTTAAGCAACCCTGAAGTCGTTGCGCATTTTTCTGATTCCCAACTAAAAACACTTGGAGAAAAAGGAAAGGGAGAAAACTTTCAAGTTTTTCAAACAACACTTGCAACCGCTGTTAATAATGATGAACTAATGAAAAAGTTATCTGAATCACACAGAGATCTAAAAAAACTCCAAACACAAATTAAAGATTCTTCTGGCGAAGTAAAAAACAAATTATCGCAAGAAAAAACAAACCTGATAGATAAAATAGATAAAGATACAAATAAACTTTCTGATACTCAGAAAAAAATCGTAAAAAACTTTAATAAAATTCAGGAAAATCCTAACTTCTCATAACATACGCCATGAAGGATCTTTCTCAATTGCCACAAAATATTCTGGATTTGTTTGAATCCGATGATGTTATCGGAACTATTGCGCTTGCAAATGACTCTTTAAACGTTGCAGAGACCGAACGTTTTATTATTCCCCGCGCATTGCGTGATATTGAAACTGGAATACTACACCCGAATAATTTGCAAGAACGATTGCGTGAGAACTTTCCAAATGTTCAAGACGACAAAATTACAGAAATAGTTGATTATCTTAATAAAAAAATCATCCAACCTGTACTCAATGATCTCGCAACCATTCACGAATACGAAATCGACTCAACTATCCCTACAGAAAAAATAATCAACACCTCCGAGGCAGAACCCTTAAAAGATCCGCTTGATCCAAACAATACATTACGCGTTCCGTTTACTGAACAAAATAGCGAAGGAGGGAAACCTTCTCCTATAGAGAATATTTCAGAAGAAAGTCAAAATACGCCTACAGAATCAGTATTTCAGGTAGACACAGTGCCTCAAGAAACTGATACTATCAGTGAAAGAATAGAAAAAAATCTCACTCCGTCCGAACCATTCATACTCAAAGATCCACTCGAAACACCATCGGAACACGCAACCGTTCCCACAATCGAATTACCTACCGTTGAAAATATTATTTCCAACCCACCCGCCCCACTGCCTCCTATCATGGATATTGATACTTCACAAAAAGAGCCGGTATCATCAAAAAAACCTCGTCTATTCAAAAATTTAGCATCAATATTTTCTTCTCGTAATAAAAATCCTCTTATAGAAGAACAAACCACTGAACCTTCTCTCAACGAAGCTGCAGGTAATGAATCCGTTGAATATGTTAATTATAACTCTGCTGAAGTTGTTCCGAATAAAATAGTTGAATCCATAGGTGACAAGTTTACAGGATCCACGAGCGGTGAATCTTCCGAATCAACTCGTGATGAGTTTACTGAACCTACTGATTTTATTCTTTCCGAGTCTGGACAAGAAACTATCGACACAACTCCATTAGACACGGTTGATACTCTCCCCCCTAAACCATTCATAGAAAACGAATCTATGGCTATTTCATCGGAACAACCAACCATGATCGCTAATGAAAAAACAGCCGAAGACATATTAATGGGCGATACGATTAACCTTTCTGAAACAAATCCGGAAATAGAAACACCGACCATTATTACCGTTTCCGCCACCCAAAGAGAAAGATCTGTTTATTCTGAAGTCCCGGCTCAAATATCTAAAGAACAAAACATTTATCCAACCAAGCTCATCAAAGACGACAATCTCGAAAATTATACTCATTCTGAACCCAAAGAGAAAAAACCGCCCGAAATATTGATGCCTTCTTTTATCAAAAATACAGGAGAAGAAAAGATTCAACAGGCACGACCATTCATCTTGCACGAAGAGAAAGAAGACGAACAGATGGCACAACCTTCATTTACAAGCTACGATACGATTAAACCGTCTTTTTATCGACCTTCGTTTGCAGAAACAACGCCTGTACCGACCAGACCCGTATCGGCACGATTGGAATTTGGCGATGATCAAACACCTGAAAGTACACCCGTGACGCCCACTACTACAGAGAAATCTAAACCTCGCGTTATTCACTACTCAAGTTTAAAAACAGAAAATCCTTTCGGTAACCAGTTCGAAAATAATGAGTCAACCACACCACAACAACAAATACATCCGAACAATATCGTTGACTTGCGTGAAAATAATCAAACCCTTGAAGCAACGTCGGATATCCATCCAAACAATATTGTTAACCTGAAAGATATACCAAAATAGAAATATTACGGTGCTATAATACAGCGAATACACCACATCTTTAAATACGTATAGCCATTTATCAAAAGATAATTTTACTTTCTGGAAAGTAATTCAATTCTAATGAGACAAACATACAAATATGTTGTCATTATCCAAACAGAAAATTCAACCCTTACAGGTGGCAGAAACAATAGGGAAGGACACGGGTTTTAGAGTTCTTACCACGACAATCAGCGAAGCGCGGGCGGAAAATCTGCGACGGGCGGTTAAAGAAGCTAACGGCGTTAAAATGGGAAACAACATGTTTTATTTTGCCTGCGCGAAAAATATTGATTTTGCCAATCCTGAAAGCGTTTTAAAACCGATCTGGCGGACACCGGCAGGGGATGAGTACCGCAGTATCGAATAGAGGGATTAAGCCCTGTTTGGCAGTCGTCGCGAGAAGAGAGGTCGCAACACATACTTGAATAAATTTTTATTTTGTAAATACAATAAAGATATGACAAAGAGAAAAGAAAGAATAATTTTAATTCTTGGCATAACCGCAGTAAGCGTAGGAATTTTTTACTTTGTAAATTATTATTTTTTAACAAAATTACCGGTGTTAGTGCGGTTTAACGACGGGGTTACTAAAGAAGAAGCAGTGCAGATAATCGCTAAATATGACAAAACTATACTTACTCGCGATCCTCAAGAATATAACAATCCCTTTTTTAGTTTTTCAAAACCATTTGAAAGAGGACATATTATTCAATTTGAAAAAATAAGAGCTTATACAAATTTTTTAAAGGGGAAAATTGAAAAAGAGAAAAATGTAAATAAAGTTCTGATCTTAAGGCACTCTTATGAGTTTGCTCATGACTATAAGGATTATTTCGAGGAACTTCCTCAAAAATTTTTAAATCCTGAATAAAAGATTAGATAAAATTCATTTTTTTATTTAATCTTATAGATTAAATACGCAAACTTTATAAAGTTTGCGTATTTTGACTAACTTTATAAAGTTTGCTAAAATAGTTGTGTAAATAAAAATATATGACTATCCGCCAAAAATTAGAAATTATCCAAAAAAGCACGGGGCTTACCCAAACCAAATTGGCCGAAAAATTCGGCGTGTCTTTTGTCGCGTTTAATAGTTGGTGGACAGGTAAAGCTACGCCAAGACCTAAAATCCAAAAAGCCATAGATGAATTATTTTTAGAAGTAACGGGGCAAAAAATAATTCCTGTAGATGAACTTACTGCCAAAAAACAGATATTACTTCAAAAAGCGAAGAAATATAAAAATACTGCTGTTGAAATTTTAAATAATCCGGACATCCGTGATCGGTTTATCCTAAAACTCACTTATCATAGCAATAAAATTGAAGGGAGCACATTAACCGAGCCTGATACCGCGGCCATTCTTTTTGATAATGCGGCGCTTCCTAATAAAAGTCTAACGGAACAACTGGAAGCTAAAAATCATCAAACCGCCTTAAATTACTTATTAGATTATATTGCGCAAAAAGGGAGAATTGATCAAAAGCTGGTTTTAAAGCTTCATAGCGTTCTCATGAATGGTGTTCGTCCTGACGCAGGATTATATCGTAATCATGCCGTAAGGATTTTAGGGGTTAATTTACCGACCGCCAATTATTTAAAAATATCGGAACTAATGCTGGAGATTATCACGCAAGCAACTCAAACGACAAAAGATATAATTAGCTTATCATCTAAAATCCATAGTCGGTTTGAACAAATACACCCATTCTCAGACGGCAATGGGCGTGTTGGCCGATTACTTTTAAACGCAATGCTTTTAAAAGCCAATTTTACTCCGGCTGTGATTCACCAAGAACAGAAGAGGTTTTATTACGCCTATCTTTTTAAAGCTCAAACTACAAACGATCAAAGTCAGCTGGAAAATTTTTTATGCGAGGCTATTATGGATGGCTTTAAAATTTTGGAAAGAAAGAGGTAATTTTTTCTACACACTTCTATACAAGTGTGTAGTAGATTGTGACAGATAAAGAATAGAAGGATTGACATTCGTCTAATATTCGTCTATCATTTGTCTATAAGGAGTTAACTATTTTTTTATGTTTAATCCTAAATATACAATCACAAATAAACTGCTTAGCAATATTAAACGAATTGTTGAAATCGTGACTGATCTTAATAGCCGTAGTTTTCCAAAGGTAGTGCTTCACGAAATGGAGCGGCGGGCAAGGGAAGTATCGGCCTTTTCTTCTACCAGCATTGAAGGCAACCCTTTGCCGCTAACTGATGTAAAAAGGATTTTAAAAAATCGACCGGAGCATATCCGCGATAGCGAGAGGGAAGTATTAAACTATAATAAAGCGTTAGTGGAATTAGATGGTTTAATAAAAAGCGGCAATGTTATTTTTGAATTGTCGTTGATTTTAAAAATTCAAAAAATCGTTACCGAAAGGATTATCGCAAAATACCGTTCTGGCCGTATCAGAAAGGAAGCGGTATTTGTAAATAACCCTAGCACCCGACAGACTGTTTACTTACCACCTGATCATGCGGATGTGCAGGCGTTAATGAAAGAATTGTTAGAATATTTAAAAAAAAATTCTCAAACAACCGATCCTTTAATTTTGGCTGGCATTTTTCATAAGCAGTTCGTAATTATCCATCCTTTTATAGACGGCAATGGACGAACCGCGAGACTGTCCACTAAAATACTGCTTGCAAAGATGGGGCTTAATACTTTTAACCTTTTCAGTTTTGAAAATTACTATAATCAGAATGTTACAAAATATTTCAGCGAGGTAGGAATGATCGGCAATTTTTATGACCTGAAAGACAAAATAGATTTTACCCCTTGGCTTGAATATTTCACCTACGGCATAATCGATGAATTATTAAGAGTAAAAAAAGAATTAGAAAAAGAAACCATCTCTCCAGACGCAGCCATACAAGCACATCACCAAAAAATAATAGACTACATAAAAGAAAAAGGATATATAACAGACAAAGAATATTCAAAATTAACCAATCGAGCAAAACCGACCAGAAATCTTGATTTTAATAAATTGATTGATCTGGGGATTATTGCAAGGATAGGTAAAGGCAGGGCGACTTACTATAAATTAAAGTAAAGTCTTCAAAATTGAGAATAGAGGATTGCATACTTTTGTAAATTTATGAATGAAGCAAATATGAGCATAAAAAATTTGATTTTTGTAGATTGTGAAGCGAATGGCAAGTGTCCAAGTTTGGGGAAGCTTACGGAATTTGGCGCGGTTGCGTATCCGTCAAAAGCGAGTTTTCATGGAGTTTTGGTGGAAAGAAAAATATCGGAAAAAGATCCGCGATTTAAAGTTGCGACAGGAAAAACATTTAACGAAAAAGAAGTTTTCGAGAAGTTTGAAAAATGGATTTTGAAAGCGACAAAATATGAACGGCCAATTTTTGTGAGTGACAATCCCGCTTTCGACTGGCAATGGATTAACGATAGCTTTTGGCGAACTTTAGGTAGAAATCCTTTCGGACATTCTGCGAGAAGGATTAGCGATTTTTACGCTGGACTTATTGGAGATTTTACGGATTCACAGTCATGGAAAAAGCTCCGCGTGACGAAACATGATCATAATCCAGTTAATGATGCCATGGGAAATATTGAGGCTTTTGAGAGATTATTAAAAGGAGAAAGATAGAATATAGTCTTATGGTTTTTTAATAACATATGCGGCATCTGGAAGATTTTATCGCCTCTATACCGGTTTTTTTATTTATCAAAATGATAGTATGTAATCAGTTCTTTCTAAAAGCAGAGAAATAAAGCGGCGTGGGAGTGAGGTGCTCGATGAAAAGCAATACTTACAAAAAGAAGATTACCGAATATTGGAAGGAGGATGGATTTTATGAGTGCAAACTACATAAAGGAGTTTTTGCTTTAATAGATCCGGAACAAGAAGACCATGCTTTTTGTCCGGCATGCGAGGTAGAAATTTTTTACGAATTGCACAGGCATTTTAATTTTAGACCTAATTTTAAAAAAGCTGCTTAAATTCTTTGTTTAAGAGATGAGGACTTCTCCCCCCCCCTCATCTCTTTGTTTTTTTTATTACCGTATAGTAAGAAAAATGAATTTAATTATAACATCGGCAAACGTCAAAAATGAATCGAACGAATTTTTGGCATTCTATGTTTATTGTTTTTGGAGTTATGTATATAAATACAAGTTGTTAGTCTAAGTGCTCCACTTTTTTTACTATCATTTTGACAATTTTTGTCACTATCAATCCACCAATAATAGTAATAGTAATGGCGAATCCAATCTTCGTAATATAGTTATTCAGCATTTCATAACTTGAACCAAAGAAGTATCCTATACCACAAGCAAAGAAAGACCATAATACACTTCCGATAACGTCATATGTAAAAATTTTTTAAATTTCATACGTACCGTTCCCGCCGTTATCAACATTGCCAAACAGAACCCCGTGGTAAATTTAATCCAGATAATAATTTTCCCGCCTCTTTCTTCCAGATATCCTTTTACTTTCTCAATCTTGTTATTTATATTAAACAGTTGACCGATTTTTTTACTAACGGCGTTACCACCATAATACCCGATGGAGTACCACGTTATGTCACTTAAAATGTCTCCTAAAAACATCATGAGAATGACACCATATATTAAAATATCCAAGTGATGCGAAGAATCCTCCTAAAATCATAATATTAAGACCTTCAATAAAAGATCCGACAAACATCATCGGATAACCGTACCGTTGAAAAAAAACCAATATAGATTGTACTGATAAAGTGTGCATAAAAGACTAATTTTATTATAATACTTTGCTGCATCAAGCAAATTATGGACGAGTACAGAGAGATAATTGATTTTTTTATAAAAATGCTCTATCTTTCAACTTATATTGCTACTTAACAATGGCAAAGAATAAGAATATCATTTCTTATATTGAGGTGTCTGCCATGGAGACGCCAAATTGTTACCGTAAGAGGGCTTTTAGCTCTCTTTTTGGTTTAGGATATTGACATTTTTAAAATTTATGTCAAGATAGCTTTATCTTTAAACGTTTCTTTAATAATTTAAAATTATATGTTTTTAAGAAAAAGAAAAAAACAACAAATTTTGCAGCAACCACAGGTGGTTGCTCTAGAAGAAAAGCAAAAAAGTTTTGGTGAGAAAGTATGTAGTGTTTGTGGTATAGGAATATATCTTACACTTATACCACTATGGCTCGATGTGTTTTTATTGGGCCATGTATCATTATCGCAGGCGATATGGTTAACTCCGATGATTGTATTTATAGGTTGGTTTTTTCGGTTCTAGGAGGGAGGATATTGACAATCGTGAGGATGTGGTATAATACGAGTGTTTTTTAAAAACTGAAATGTTGTTTATCTGTCTGTAACGGATAAAAGAGGGATTTTTTAAACCCCTCTTTTTGTTATTAAAAAAAGGAGGTGAACACTTTTATGTCTGGTTACGTTAAAGGCCGTTTTTTGCACCTAAATAGGAAGAGTAGAAACGTTAAATATAAAATAACTAAAAAACATATGACTGAAGATCTAAACACCATTGCACAAAACAATTTCTCTAAATGGAACGCAGCTTTGGCGACGAAAGATCCTAAAAAAGTTGCACAATTATATACAAAAGATGCAACTTTTTTACCCACGCTCTCTGATGCGTTCGAGCATGGGCAATCAGGCGCGGAAAATTATTTTATACAGTTTTTACAAAAGAACCCCGTTGGTGTAATACGTCACGCGAAAGTTCAGCATGTAACAGACGACTGTTATGTATATTCAGGCATGTATACATTTGAAGTCGATGATCACGGAAAAAGAAAAGACGTCGAGGCACGTTTTACTTTTACGTACAAAAGAGATGAAGATGATGAATGGAAGATTGTTCATCACCACTCGTCTTTGAAACCGTGCAAAACGTAATTAGAGTATGTACCTTTAGACACAAATCAAATCCCCTTTGTTACAAAGGGGATTTTTTAGTCTGCTTAGTAGATAATCGAAGAAATAAAGAAAAGATTTAGAAAGATTATTGAAAAAAAAGAGGGCGAATCTTCGCAGAACGCTTAGAGACGCCCTCCAAATATAAAACACCAGGAGATAAAAATAGCGGTGTTTTTGATTCCGTTGATTCATGTTCTTAAGTGGGGGAATATTAAGAGAGTTTATTATTAAAATCATAGTGATACTTGGAGTTAGTTTCTGATACTTAATGATATAATCTGATATAAGAAATATATCAGTATCAATCAATATTATTTATCCCAATAACAGCCATCATCGTATCAATTTCTTTTGTTTGTGGGTTATAACCGTCTCGGCGATATGAAAAGTATTTATCTGTTAAGCAGTACGTACATTCTTGGTTGATTTCGATATTTTTTTTTGGTATGCCAAGACTGATTAGTTGATGTTGTGTAACACTTTTTAAATCGATGAAGGTTTTATTCTCTGTTTTTTTTATGCAATCTTGTGGAATTGATGGAAATTGTTTAAAGAAATCTTGTGTTACTTCGAAGTGACATTGTGCAATGCCCGGGCCAATTCCGACTATAATGTTTTTAGGGTCACTGTTAAAGATATTTTTTATCTTTTCGATTGTATGGGAAAGGATATTTTGTGATAAGCATCGCCATCCGCCATGCACAAGTCCTACGATTTCTTTTTGGGGATCATATAAAAAGATAGGTAAGCAATCGGCGGCTGTTACTGATAGAAATATGTTTTTTCGATTTGTGAGCAGTCCATCGGTTACTGGAATAATGTTGCCTTTATCCTGCTCTTTTGCAATATAGACAGTATTGCTGTGCACTAAATCTGCGCTTACAACAGACGAAGGGTTAATATGCAGTGTTTGTAAAAAAGCGTTTCGGTTTTGTGTGTTTATTTTTTTTGATGATAGCTTTGTTGATCCATTTTTTTTATCCGAGAAGGCGATGAGTACATTATTTTCTTCAAATTTTTTGAATGTATGGGAAAGCATACTGTTTGTATTTGATGATTGGTTGTTTCGTTCACTTCCAGTTGAATGTTATTCTCGTATTCGGAGTTGGAATGCTTCTGCAATATGGGGAGCTCCAACAGTATCTGATTCTTCAAGATCAGCGATAGTTTGGCTGATCTTTAGTATACGGAAATACGTTCTTGTTGAAAGCACCTTTTTTTCGAATATGGTTCTTATTAATTGTTTTGCATTTTCGGTAAGCGTGATGTACGTTTTGCAATCTTTTGAACTCATTTCCGAGTTGGTCATGAGGGACGTGTTTGTAAAGCGTTGTCTCTGCCGTTCTCGAGCACGGATAACGTGTTTGCGGACATTTATAGATGATTGTTGACTTGTTTTCTGTTCAAGTTGTTCGAGTTTCACTCGGAGGACATTTATTTGTATATCAATGCGATCAAGGAGTGGCCCTGATAATTTTTTTTGGTATCGGATTACTTCATGTGCGCTACAT
Organism: bacterium; assembly: GCA_043808035.1. Taxonomy (GTDB): domain Bacteria; phylum Patescibacteriota; class Minisyncoccia; order UBA6257; family Colwellbacteraceae; genus JAZDFH01. The sequence goes on from JAZDFH010000001.1 coordinate 10,117, forward strand.
GTACATTCTTTTTCAGTATCACCATAGTATCCGCATGGGCATGGATTCATTGCCGCCGCGAGTGTGAATCGTGCGGGGAAGTGGAGATTTTTACGTGCACGAGAGACGGTTATTGATCCCGCTTCAAGGGGTTGTCGTAATGCTTCTAAAATATCTCGACGAAATTCAGGGAGTTCGTCGAGAAAAAGAATACCGCGATGGGCGAGGCTTATTTCTCCAGGGCGAGGATTTTGTCCTCCACCGACGAGAGCTGCAGACGAAGCGGTGTGGTGAGGTGAACGGAAAGGACGATGAGAAATAAAGTTTCCATCAAGCATACCTGCCGCTCCCCATATTTGAGAAACTTCAGTTGCTTCTTCTATTGATAACGGTGGCAAGATTGAGGCAAGCGCTTGAGCAAGCATAGTCTTCCCCGCGCCGGGAGAACCGCTCATAAGAATGTTATGCCCTCCTGCCGCAGCGATCATAAGTGCTCGTTTTGCAGCTTCATGCCCCGCGATGTCTGCAATATCGACGGTGTGTTTTTGTGTTGATTCAAATAATGTTGATTTTTGTGGAGTGATTATAGATATTCCGTCAAAGTGATTGATGAGTTCAAACAGTGAAGATACGGGAATAATATTCAATCCTCCGATGAAGGATGCTTCTTTTGCATTATCAGGTGGGAGAAATAATGTTTTTTTACCTGTTTTTTGTGCCAATAGCGCGTAACTCAAGCTACCTGCTACCGGACGCAGTGATCCATCGAGCGCAAGTTCGCCGATGAATAATGCGTCGTTTGGTGCTTGGTGTTTGATTTGTTGTGTTGCGAATAGGTATCCAATGGCAATAGCAAGATCGTATTGTGAACCTTTCTTTTGGATATCCGCAGGTGCGAGATTGACAGTGATTTTTCTGTTCTCTTTACTTGGTGGTTTTAGTCCGCTGTTTTTTAAAGCTGCATTGACTCGTTCTTTCGCTTCAGAAAGTGCTTTATCAGCCAATCCGACGATTGTAAAACTATGAAGGCCGACATTAATGTCGACCTCTACTTCAATGAGTTGTGCATGGATGCCGTCGAGCTCTGCCGAATAGACCTTAGAGGGTTTCATCTGCTTTTTTGCACTCCTTGCACAGATGTGATTCCGGATCAGCTTCTATCATTGCTTCTGATAGTTCTGCATTGCATTTTTCACATGATCCGTATGTCCCTGCTTCTATTTTTGCAAGCGCTTCGGTAATGGCGCGGAGGCGAGTCTGTAAGAGTTCTTGGGTTGCTTCATTATTAATAATTTCTTCTGTTTCATCCGATTCTTCGTCTCCTGAATCTATATCATCACCAAAATCAGTACTTCCAAGACTTTTCACTTCTTCCTCAAGTTCTTTCTGTGCCGTTTCGAGTCTTTTTTTGATTTGTTCTAATTGTTCTTTTGAAAGCATATATTAAACAATAAAGGAAATAGTTTTTATCGTCAACGATTTTAAGTCAATAAACGTTATTGAGGTATCATCTTCGTATGACGACAAGATTAAGATAATAAGTTCATTGAGAAAGAAGCAGGAGCCTTCTATACTGTAAGTAATGATATATAGTATTTCTGGAAAACTGATTAAAAAAGAAGAAACATTTATTGTGTTAAATGTAGGAGGGGTTGGTATTAAAGTCTATGTTCCTCGATCTTTTTTTGATTCGAGTGTGAAAAGGGGGGCAACAATAACGTTGTTTACTCATCTTCATGTTCGCGACGGTATTATTGATTTATATGGTTTTTTAAAAGAACAGGAAAGAGTTTTTTTTGAATCTCTTATTTCTGTTTCAGGTGTCGGTCCAAAATCTGCAATGAGTATTTTGAATACATCGACTGTCGAGCGATTGTCTGCCGCTGTCTCGGAAGGAGATGTTGCCTTGTTTCAAAAAACATCGGGAATTGGGAGAAAAACGGCGGAACGAATTATTTTAGAATTGAAAGAAAAAATTACTTTTTTTCATACAGAAGAGACAGTAGGACGTATGAAGGTAGATTCAGATGTTTTTGAAGCGTTGGTTGGTCTTGGATATCCTCGCGGGAAGGTGCGGGAGGTTATATCGAAAATAGATAAAACGTTGAAAACTACTGATGAGCGACTTCGTGATGCATTGCAGAAGATAAAGGAGTAACACTTCTTCTCCGAAACAATCTTCGTCAGAAACATTGTTTTGGAGAAGAGAGGAGCTTTTTTCTAAAACAATGTTTGTTGTTTTAGATCGCTCCTCTGAAGAAAGGCGCATTGAGGTGAGAACTTTACAGTATGTATTTATTTTTGATCAAGTATCCCGCAACGGCGACTGCTGCACAAAAAGCAAATATTTTGCCATTCCGCACAATAAGACCCGAAACGGTCCCGATACTTCCTCCTATCATGAGACTCCATCCACATACCATGCCGGCGTAATATCTTTCGGCCATTTTTGCTCCTTTCTCTGGTAATACAGAACTAAAGAACTTTTTTGTATTTCTACAAAATTTTGAAATAAAAAAATATGGCATATGTTTTCGTACACAAGCCATATTGTGCCTCAACATAGCAGGTTTTACTGTTTAATGGAAGAGTAGGTACGTTATTGAAATATAGGAGTTTAAAAAGAGGACTTTTAGAAATTGATTCAGTTTTAATACTATATGGTCATAAAACTAAATTTAGGAAATATAGAATTTTTTCTGTTTGTAATTTTGGATGATTTTTAGGCTTGGTGGATACATCGGATGAGGTAAGTCGTTCAAAGAAAACCACTGCCATTCGGTTATTTCGTCCGGCTCCATAACTTTTGGTATACCTTCAAAGTCATCGGAGAAAAGTCCGATAGTAACAAAGTGTGCGGTTTCTACCATGTCTTGATTAACGCACATGACTTGAACGGTATTGAGGTTAATGCTTGTTTCTTCGAGCGTCTCCCGTTTTGCCCCATCTTCAAATGTTTCCTGAAAATGAAGTTTTCCTCCGGGCATGGTCCATGTCCCCGCTCCATTAAGGAGGCTTGAAGCTTTTTTAGGATCTTCATGACGTTTTCCGAGAAGTATCTTTTTGTCTTGTACGACCATGATACCGAATCCAACTCCTATTTTTTTTTCTTGCATAGATAATGTTTTTATAACGATTGGGAATGCAATCGTTTTTTTGTTTTTATCTCTTTTATAGTACGTATGTTGCATGCATTGTGCCATAGGATAAAATGTTTATTACGCTGCACTAAACTGAAAACGCGATCGCGTTTTCAGTTTAGTGGATAGCGGGAACGTGTATTGTCGAAATACTTACTTAAATAAGTATTTAATATGTAACAATAGTGTTTTTACGGGTAAACTTTGTTGAGAAAGCGTTTAATCGCTCGTATACTAAAGGGGAGGCAGAAAGTGTGATGTTTTTATAGACTGTGAATATACAACGTATTAAAAATTTTATACCAAAACCGTTATATACTTTTTTTCAGCCGATATATCATTTCTCATTGGCTTTTCTTGGTGCTGTTCGATATAAGTTTCCTTCTTGGCGGATGACTGTTATTGGTGTAACGGGGACGAAAGGAAAAACGACAACGAGTAATATTATTGCGTCTCTTTTGCAAGCAAACGGTAAAGACACGGGGTTGGCAACAACGGTTAATTTTAGGATTAAGGATAAAGAGTGGGTGAATGAAACTAAACAGACAATGTTGGGTCGCATGAGACTGCAAAATTTACTCGCCAGTATGGTTCGGGCTGGCTGTTTATATGCTGTCATAGAGACATCCTCGGAGGGGATACTGCAATATCGTAACAAGTTTATTGATTATGACATGGCGGTTTTTATGAATTTGTCTCCTGAACATATTGAGCGGCATGGTAGTTTTGAAAATTATCGGAATGCGAAGATTAAGTTATTCAAAGGTATTTCACAAAAGAAACATGGTATTGGTATTTATAATTTAGATGATGAAAACGTTGAGTATTTTTTAAAAATTCCGGTTGCATGGAAGATAGGTTTTTGTATTAAGGGGAAGGTGGATAGATCTTCTTTACCGAAAGTCGATGAGATACTTTTGATTTCCGATATTTCGTTAAGTCCTGAAAAAACGGTTTTTCATGCGAATGGCGTGCCGTTTGAAATACCTCTTGTGGGAGAATTCAATGTTTATAATGCTGTTGCTGCAATTGCCGTTGCTCATGCATCTGGAATTCCATTAAAGGATATTCAGAGAACGCTTACATCAATTACGCCGCCGGCGGGAAGGTTTGAACGTATAGAGCAAGGTCAACCGTTTTCGGTGATTGTCGATTATGCGCATGAACCTGCGAGTTTGGAAGCTGTTTATAAGGCTGTTCGGGACTCACATATTAAAAAGAATCAAGGGAAGATAATCGGTCTTTTGGGTGCGCAGGGAGGTGGACGAGATACGTGGAAGAGACCTGCTCTTGGTGCAATTGCTGCACAGTATTGTGACATTATTGTGCTTACTAACGAAGATCCATACGATGATGATCCGAAGAAGATTATTACAGATATTAAGACAGGGGTTTTTAATCATGGATTTTCTGAAGATTTGGTATATGAAGTGCTAGACAGGAAAGGAGCTCTTAAAAAGGCACTTTCGCTTGCCAAGGATGGTGATGTTGTTATTGCTACAGGAAAAGGAGGGGAAGTGTGGATGTGTATACAGGATGGGAAAAAAATACCGTGGTCAGACAAAGAAACAATAGAAGACATTTTAAAAGAATCAGGATATAATACTACTGTATGAAAATTACTTTTTGTGGAGGAGCAGATTCTGTAACAGGAGCGAATTATTTATTAGAAGAAGGAGATGACCGCATTCTTATTGATTGTGGGCTTCACCAAGGAGATACGTATTGTGAGGCAAAAAATTTTGAACAATTTTCGTATGATCCACGTTCGATTAAAGGAGTTTTGATTACACATGCACATATTGATCATACGGGAAGATTACCGAAGTTATACAAAGATGGATTTAGAGGAAACGTATATTCGACACCTCCGACAAAAGATTTTGCGAAAGAATTATTAGCTGATTCAGAAGACATATTGTTGCGTGTGGCAAACTCTATTGCACGGGATCCGTTGTATACGCTTGATCATGTAAAAGGGCTTATTGGTTTATGGAAAGGGGTACATTATGGTGAGCAATTTGAGATAGGAGGGTTTACCGTCATATTCCATAACGCGGGGCATATTCTTGGGTCAGCGTGTATTGAAATCAGGAGAGGTGGGAAGACTATTGTGTTTTCAGGTGATCTAGGGAATAGTAACCCACCGATTATTAGGAAAGCGGATGAATTGGATATACCTGCAGACTATTGTCTTATAGAGTCGACTTACGGTGATCGGCTCCATGATAATAACGGCAATAGAGAAGAGCAAGTGGAAGATATTATTGAAGAAACGGTTAGCTCGGGAGGAACATTGATGATCCCGTCATTTGCTATGGAGAGGACACAACAATTGCTTTATACGATTAACGAATTAGTTGAGAACAATCGTATCCCTCGTATTCCTGTTTTTATCGATAGTCCTCTCGCGATACGATTAACGGCGGTATATAAATGGTATGAAGATTATTTCAGTGAAGATGCGTGGAAGTATGTTCCTCATGATGAGTCTCTCTTCTCTTTCCCTGGGTTACAGATGGCATTTACTCAAGAAGAGTCGAAAATGATTAATGGTGTTCCTTCTCCGAAAATCATTATTGCGGGATCGGGGATGTCACAAGGTGGTCGCATCCTTCATCACGAACGGCGGTATCTTGCGGACCCGAAGAGTACTATCTTAATAGTTGGCTATCAGGCCGATAATTCATTAGGGCGAAGAATTTTGGATGGAGAAAAGTATGTCGAGATTTTTGGTGAAGGGATTGAAATCCGTTGTCGCGTACGATCAATTGATTCATACTCCGCACATGCTGATCAAAACGGTCTTATGCATTGGATACATCCAATGAGACAGACATTACAGAAAGTTTTTGTCGTACAGGGAGATGGTACGGCAAGTAAAGCGCTGCAAATGAAATTACGAGATGACATGGCACTTGATGCCATCATCCCGACAGCACATCAAAGTATTGAACTATAAAGTTAATTATGGAACAGTTGAATTCAGATACGGTATCAAAATATAAAATTTGTGTTTCGGGGGCAGCAGAAACTGGTCATTGTGGTATGGACTCTTTTATTGATGCTGAAAAATTAGGATATGAGATTGCACAGCATAATGCCATTTTGACTGACGGGGCAACAACAGGTTTTCCGTATTGGGCTGCGAAAGGAGCGAAAAAAGAGGGGGGTATGGTAATTGGTTTTTCTCCCGCAGCAACATCCTATGAACATACGGAAGTGTATGGGTTACCGACAGATTATCACGATGTTATTTTTTATCTCGGGACGAGATATTCCATGCGTAATTTAATCCTTATCCGATCATCTGATGCGGTAGTTTTTGGATGCGGACGAATTGGGACGATTAACGAATTTACAAATGCGTTTGAGGAACATAAACCGATTGGTATTTTGGAAGGGGCATGGGAGACTGACGAGCTTTTTAAGCAAATTATCAAGGGTTCGAATCGAGAGCATGAGATTGGGGACAAGATAGTATATGATACTGATCCAAAAGCATTGATTGAAAAGTTAATCGATATTCTTGCCAGGGATGTACATAATACAGAACGACTTTTGTAAAGTGTTATGAAAAGGCTCTACGCACTGTATAAAGAAATTATTGTTCCCGCAGGTCTTTTGGCTGCGATGATTATTGGCGCGGGGATGTTTGCGTTACCATATGCGTTTATGCGTGCAGGTTTTTTGACAGGATTATTATATCTAGTTATCTTTTCAGGTGTTCTTGCGTGTATTCATATTCTCTATGGACGTATCCTTATTCATACACCTGAAAAATGTCGTTTTATCGGATATGCGAAACGATATCTTGGGAAACCGGGCTTTATAACGTCGATTATCACAACATTATTCGGCTCGGTTTTTTCTCTGACTGCGTATCTTGTATTGTCACAAAAATTTATTGAGTTGGTATGGATGCCACCGGTATCACACTATGTATTTTTATTGTTTTGGATTACGAGTACGATTGCGATTATTCTTGGAATTAAACGGTTAGCTTCGTTTGAGTTTTTAGTTGTTTTGGCAATGCTTTTTATTATGGCAATGATTTTTGGATTTGGGATTTCTTCCGAGCATTTTGCATCAGTCACGTTACCGATATTTAATCCACTATATTTTTTTATACCATATGGAGCGGTACTTTTTTCTTTAAGTGGACGTTCAGGGATTGACTCGATACGGGATTATTATAGTGATAATAAATTAAGTGAAAAAAATTTTTTTACTGCGTTGAGCTTGGGAACATTTTTGCCTGCGTTGTTTTATTTTTTATTTACATTAGGCGTTGTTGGTCTTTCGGTTAGCGGAGTCACAATGGATGCTGTCTCAGGACTTGTGTCATTATCTCCACAGGCATTTGTCGTTATCGGATTACTTGGAATTTTTTCGTTGTGGACATCATACGTTCTCGTGGGAATGCAAATAAAAGATATTCTGCGATATGATTTTAAAATTTCTGTTACACTTGATGCTATCGCGGCAACGTGTATCCCTCTTGCGTTATATTTGTTTGGATTTACTAATTTTATGACACTGATTTCTGTCTCGGGTGGCGTGTTCTTGGCACTGGAATCTATATTGGTTATCTTGATGTGGCATAAAATCAAGGGAGGGAAATTCCATCTATTATATAAAATTATCATTGGTATATTTATTTTGGGAGGTATTTATCAAATTTTGATGTGGGGATGTACCTATTTTCCTATCAATCGTTGGTGTGGATTGTGAGTGGGGGGGGATGAATATAGGATTTTGAAAAAAGATACTGTTTTTTTATCCGCCGTCTGGCGGATTGATATTTGAAATTAAGAAGCGCATAGTGCTCTTTTTTTTGAAAACAGAAAATGGATACAACATAAAAATTGAAAAGCCGAAAATTTGCAATTGATATATATATATATATTATACACTTTTGTATAGTGGATTAGTTTATAAAAAAATCACTATGACATATTATTCAATATCAGCGTTTATAAATGCAACCTTGAGTTTCTTGCTTGGTTTGTATGTGCTTTCTCGGGGAGTGAGAGTTAAATTGAATCAAGCTCTTTTTTATTGGTGTTCCGCTTTAGGAGGATGGTCGATTTGTTATTTTGTATGGCAATTGGAACAAGTTGATCCTGTGAACGCCCTTTTGTGGACACGATTACTCATGGTGGGAGCAATTCTAGTACCTATTACGTATTTTTATCTCGTCATTACATTTTTAAAAATTAAGAAGGAACAAAAAATTCCTCTTTTCCTTGGAATAGGACTTGCGGTTCTATTTGAAGTATTACTAACGACACCTCTTATGGTCCATCATGTCGAATCTGTTGCGGGATTCAAATTTTGGCCGATGCCGGGGTTGATATATCTTCCTTATTTGAGTTATTTTTTCGGCTATACGATATATAGTATTTATTTATCATACAAAGCACTGACAACAGCATCGCCGCTTATGAAAACGCAAATTAAGCTTATGCTTTTTGGTATTGCGGTAACGATTGTCGGTGGCTCTACAAATTATTTTCTCTGGTATCATATCCCTATCAAGCCATATGGGAATGCGCTTGCGGCATCGTATGTGATTTTTACCGTTTATGCGCTTATGCGTCATAACTTGCTTAATTTACGTATGGCTGTCACGGAACTGTTTACTTCGTTGATAGTTCTGGCGATGATAATAAATATGTTCTTTTTTGCAAGCAGTACTGAACTTATTGTTAATATAGGCTTATTTTTATGGACAGCTGCTTTGGCGGGATTTACGATAAAAGCGACTCAGAAAGAATTAATTCAGAAAGAGCAACTTGCCAAACTTAACACAAATCTGAAAGATCTAAATTTACATTTAGAAGACAAGGTTAGGGAACAAACGCATGAAATAAGGAGAGCGTACGAAGTCGAGAAAAAGGCGAGACATGATCTCGAAGAACTCGACAAAGCAAAGACGGATTTTATTCTAACAACCCAACATCACCTTCGGACACCTCTTACGGTAGTAAAGGGCGTTCTCTCAATGTTGAGAGGGAAAAGCGAGACATTTAGCGTAGAGGACAGAGAGAAGTTTATCGCAAAAGCAGATGAAAATACTGAGAGGCTCGCTAAACTCGTCAACGAGTTTCTTGATATCTCCCAGATGGAAGTAGGAAAGAGTATATTTGATAAGAAACCAACATCAATACATCCGCTCGTGGATGATGTTTTGATAGAAATATCGCATAGCATTGAACAAAAAAACCTCAAGATGGAGAAAAGTTTTACTTCAGAAGCCAAAGAAACAACATTGTCCATAGATCCCAAGAGATTCAGAGACGCACTCACCAACCTCATAGACAACGCGGTCAAGTACACACCAAAAGACGGCAAGATAACCATACATGGAGAAATAGCCCTTCACCCGATAGAGAAAACAAAGATCTATAAACTTACCATTACAGACACGGGTATAGGAATGACAGAAGAAGAGAAAGAAAAGATATTCACGAGATCATTTGAGAGAGG
>JAZDFH010000002.1:0-4317 GCA_043808035.1 bacterium
GAAATCACATCTTTGCTTCGTTCGTCGCTTTTGTTAAACTTGAGTATACAAGACTTCATGACGGCGTATCGTGGTATGAACAAAAGGCGGTTTATGCCAGAATGGGGACGAGATTTGCGTTGAGTGCGTAAGTCCTATTTACATTATTCATACCGAAGTGCTTCAATCGGATTCTTTTTTGCAGCCTTGTACGCAGGATATAAACCAAACACCATACCAACCACACCAGACACACCTATACCAAGCAATGCCGCAGTAACAGGAACAGTGAAACTAAACTGTACGCCAAGCACTCGCGTCATAATGATAGAAGCAAGGAACGATAACACTAATCCTAAAATAACTCCGATCAATCCTCCCAATCCAGTCAGCATGACCGATTCAAGCAAGAATTGAACCAATATATTCTTTTCTGTCGCACCCAATGCTTTTCGCAAACCGATCTCTCGCGTTCGTTCGGTGACAGATACAAGCATGATGTTCATGACGCCTATACCTCCAACCAATAAGGATATCGCGACAACAGCCGACAAAAACGCAGTGAGGGCATTCATAATGACACCAACCTGTTGTACCAACCCCTCCTGTGTCACGATAAAGAAATCATCTTTTGTCGGGTCGGTGATATTATGCAGTTCCCGAAGCGTCGCCTTGATATCATGTACCACTTCATCCACTCGATCCGCACTTTCCGCGCGCACCATCAATTCATTGAAATGATCATGCCCCAACAAATATTGTTGTGCGGTCGTGTTGGGAATTACAATAATCTCATCGATATTGAAAAATGCCAATTGCCCTCTGCTTTCCAAAACACCAACCACATAGAAATTCCTATTCTTGATTTTAATCGCCTTTCCAATTGCCTCACCATTACCGAACAATTCTTCTTTGACCTTTGTCCCAATAACTGCAACGCTCGCCTTCCCGCGAATATCAACATCGGTAAATAATGTTCCTTCTTTCGGATAGACATTAAAAACCTTACTAAGATATTCCGCCGACCACCCAAGCGTTGTTGGACGATACGTTTCGCTTCCATGCGATACACTCCCCGGGACTATAACGGCACCAGATATATCCCGTACTCCCGGTACATTCTGTTTCTTGCTGATAGCGTCAATTTCGCGTTGTTTTAGCGAATCTGAAAAAATCGTGTCGGCAAAATCAGACGGTCCTTTCGGTTCTCTGCCCGGACGAATAAACAATACATCCGATCCCATACCTCCCAATTCATTCAAAATCAAATTCTGCGCACCATTCCCGACAGACATGATAATCATGATAGCGGTAATGCCGATCACGATACCTAAAATAGTAAGAGCCGACCGCGATTTATTCGCATGTAATCCATTGAAAGCGGTTAATATCGCGTGTTTTATCTTCATGTGTGACTACTTTATGAACGAATCCCGTCCTTTCCTTTCTTCGACTCTCACATCTTCCACAATTTCACCATCGTGCAAACGGATAATCCGTTCGGCATGCTCCGCAGTATACGTTTCGTGTGTGATAAGTATGACTGTTCGCCCCTGTTCCTCATTCAATTTTTGTATAATCTGCATAACGATGAGACCTGATTTTGAATCAAGGTTCCCCGTCGGTTCATCGGCAAAAATAACATGAGGGTCGTTCACAAGAGCGCGAGCAATCGCAACTCTTTGTTTCTCTCCTCCTGAAAGTTGTGATGACTCGTGTTTCATGCGATGTTCCAATCCAACCGCTTCTATCGCAGACTCCGTTATCTTTTTCCATTTTTTTTCAGGAATATCGGAATATACGAGCGGAAGCATGACATTGTTAAAAACTGTAGTTCGAGCAAGCAAATTGAACGATTGAAATATAAATCCCATTTTCTGGTTTCGCACATGTGCTATTTCCTCATCGCTGTAATCATCAATCGCTTTACCGTCAAAAAGATACGTCCCTTTTGATTGCCTATCTAAAAATCCAAGAATATGCAACAATGTCGACTTCCCAGATCCTGACGGACCCATGATCGCAACAAATTCTCCGCTATTGATAGATAATGAAATCCCACGCAACACTTCCGTCGAAACTTCACCTGTAATAAATGACTTCTTTAAATTTTCTATTTTGATAATCTCCACAATACTTATTGCGTTGTCGTACGCATGAACGTAACCACTTTATCGCCTTCAACAATACCATTGATAACTTCTATATTACCATCACTGCCACGTAATCCTGTCTTAACTTGAACTTTTTCAGTTGTCTGCAACTTTTCATCATTAACAACAATGATATAACTTTGTCCATTCTCAAGAAATACAGCTCTTCCCGGAACTATAAGCACATCATTTCGCTCTCCCGTGAGGATAGTGATATTTGCAGTCATACCTGATCGTGGACGTGAATCACTATCAGTAAATTGCAACGTTGTCTTGTATGTCGGAACTCCTTCTTTGGTTGTCTCGGTCGGATCAATCTTTGCAATAACAGCATTGAAAACATTATCATCGCCATATGCATCAAGTGCAATTCTCGCTATGTCTCCTTTTTTTATTTTCGCAACGTCAGCTTCAGGAATAAACGATTCGACTTCAAGATTGCCTGCGGAAATTACCGATATAGCCGAAACACTTTGTGTAACGATTTCTCCTTCCTTGGCGTCTTGTTTGATAACCATTCCCGCTATCGGTGAATAAATCGATGCTTTTCTAATCTGTGCCCGATACAACGAAACTTGTGACTCCATCTGTTCAACGCGTGCTTCTTGGACAGCAATCTGCTCACTCGTGGCACCTGATCGTTTATAAGTCAGCTCCTCGTTTGCGAGATCTCGCGCAGCTTCCGCGTTTTTCCAAATTCCATCTGCGGTGTTTATCGAAGTTGATGCAGTATTAACATTGGTACGCCCTGTAATTACATCCGTTTTCCAAGATGTGATAGTAGCCTGTGATAATGACGCGGTCGGAGTCAAACTGTTAACCGCAGAAGCCATATCTCCTAAAAATTGTCTAATAGTACTTAAATTCTGTTTTGCATCCACAATATACGCATCAAGATCACTTTCGGTAGAAAGAGACTCCAATGACGACTTCCATAAATTAAGCAGATCACCAATCGTTGCTCGTCCTCTTTCCAAACTGATTATCAGTTGCGCATCATTGATAAAGAAAACCAATTTCGGACTCCGTGTTCGCGGATTGATATATAGTTGATCTACGCGATTTCGGATTGCGTCATCCGACTTTGTATACGAATCTTGGATTGTCTCAATAAGAGATTTTTTTGCTTCACGAATTGCAACTTCGGCATTTTCAACTTTCACTTCATAAACACGTAACTCTTCCGTTCGCATTCCTTTCTCTAATTCCGCAAGTGATGCTTTTTCAGCCTTCACCGATGCCTCCGCTTGCGCAAGCTGCGCCTCAATGCTGGAAACATCAAGCGATGCGAGTAAATCTCCCGCTTTGACCGTATCCCCTATATCTACATACGTGTGAGCCACTTTGCCACCTGACTCGAATGCCAAGTCAACATTATTTACCGCTACAACCTTACCTGTCACACTCACCTCTTGTGTCACGGATCCTCTGTTCGCTATAACAAAATCATACGAAACTGCAGCCCCGCCTCTGAATATAAAAAACGCTGCTACGCCTATAATCAAAATCCCAAAAATACTATAAATAAGTCCCTTTCTTTTCTTCATAATTACTAAAATATCGAATTTCTGTTATTTTTTCAATTGTAGCAGAGTACACAGGGAAATGCGATAAAAATAGAGACACTATTGTGTCTCTCTTGAATCATGAACAACCATTTAAAAAACGAAAGTCAAAACGTAAAGCTTCAACGCAAAACTCAAAAATAAGTCCGATGTTTCGATGTATTTTTGAAATTTTAAGTTTTTAGTTGCAATTTTGAATTTTGACTTTTTAATTTTGATTTTATACCGGCATCTCCACCACAAACACACTCCCCGTGTCTCGGCCAGCAGACTCCGCGTGTATCACTCCACCATAAGCCTCAACAATTTGTTTCGTAAGCATCAGTCCTATTCCTCTTCCTGTGGCATTCATCTCTTTTGCGATACTGCCTCTCTCGAATAATCTGGTGAATATTTTCTGCTTCTCCTCTTCTGTCATGCCAATACCCGTGTCTGTGATTGTGAGTCTATACAGTTTTGTCTTTTCTATCGGATGAAGAGCTATTTCTCCATGTATGGTTATCTTGCCGTCTTTTGGTGTGTACTTGACCGCGTTGTCTATGAGGTTGGTGAGTGCGTCTCTGAATCTCTTGGGGTCTATGGACAATGTTGTTTCTTTGGCTTCTTCGGTGAATGTTGTC
>JAZDFH010000003.1:0-4913 GCA_043808035.1 bacterium
TGATATCAGTCTCGTACCATACATATCAGATGGGAAGAGTCACACATTATATATTTATCCAATAGACTACAATAACCCGGGGATAGATAATTCCAAAAATCCTCTTATAGGAACACCTCAAACGATTACGTGTTCTGCGCCAGTTTCTGTCCCCGGTAAAAAACAACCGTCTGTGGATATTAAAGCGGAGTAATATATGCAAAATAAAAAAATACAATTTTTAGTATTATTTTTAGCGACACTAGCGTTTTTATTCAGTGCTCAGAGTGTTTATGCTGCTTCACCGACAGGCTACCACGATACCGTTGATAACAGCAGTTGTACGACTGGAGGATGGGCGTATGATCCTGATTCATCATCTTCAAGTATCAATGTAGATATCTATCGAGATGGACAGGCAGGAGGAAGTGGGGTGTCTCTTGGACGATACAGCGCGAATGTCTATCGATCAGACGTTAATTCATCGATGAAGATTTCAGGAAATCATGGATTTAGTATAGACCTTTCTTCAAAATTAAATGACGGCAAAAGTCATACGTTGTATGTATATCCGATTGACTACAATACGGGACAGGGTAATCCGTCGAATCCTCTAAAGAATACTCCAAGAACAATTACCTGTGCCGCTCCTGCTCCGACACTTTCGGTATCAGTGACCCCGACTTCTATCAATAAGGGAGAATCGGTTACTGTTTCATGGACAACAACCAATGCAACAAGTTGTACTGGTAGCAGGGGTGGCAGTTATAGCACAGGCGGTTCATTTGTTGGTACGCCGTCATCCTTACCATATACGTATGGTTTCACATGTACAGGATCGGGAGGAACAGTGACAAAAAGTGTTACTGTTACGCAGAAAGCTTCGCCAGCTCCAATATTAATTTTTTCCGCAAACTCAACGGCGATTACAAATGGCCAGACAGTTACACTTTCATGGTCATCAAGTAACGCAACAAGTTGTACGGCATCAAACGGATGGAGTGGTAATAAATCAACATCAGGATCACAGTCTGTCACACCGAGTACTACGGCAACATATACATTAACATGTACGGGTTCGGGAGGAGATATTGTAAAAAGCGTTGTTATCGCAGTCAATG
The DNA here is from genome assembly GCA_043808035.1 of bacterium. Taxonomy (GTDB): domain Bacteria; phylum Patescibacteriota; class Minisyncoccia; order UBA6257; family Colwellbacteraceae; genus JAZDFH01. The sequence continues at coordinate 1,101 of JAZDFH010000003.1, forward strand.
CATCAACAACGAACCAAGCACCGACAGGGTATCATGACGGAGTGGATAACAGCAGTTGTGCAACGAGCGGATGGGCGTATGATCCTGATTCATCATCTTCAAGTATCAATGTAGATATCTATCGAGATGGACCGGCAGGAGGAAGTGGGGTGTCTCTTGGACGATACAGCGCGAATGTGTATCGATCTGATGTGAATTCAGCAATGAAGATATCAGGAAATCATGGATTTAGTGTTAACCTTGCATCATACCTAACAGATGGCAAAAGTCATACATTATATATCTATCCAATTGACTATAATACGGGATCGGGTAACCCGTCGAATGCTTTAACTGGAACGCCCCAAATTATTACGTGTGTTGCAGCTCCTGAAGCGCCGGCGCAGTTGCATGTTCCAGGGGGAACTGATGGCCCGGTGAATAAATTTGCAGGTGATCAGGTGACGATCCATTGGGGGGTGGCGAATGTAACGAGTTGGAAAATTACCGGACCGGGATTTTCAAAAAATGGCGGTGTTGTGGGCAATACGCCACAGTATAATTCTGCAAGTTTCACGCCGCCTTCTCCCGCAAACGGTGTAGCGGGCGCTGATTATATCTATACGATTATTGGCACCGGCTCGGAGGTAATAGATTCCATTTTAGTGACAGTCAAAAATCAACAATGTAATGATGGTAAAGATAACGATGGGGATGGAAATATTGATTACCCAAGCGATGGAGGATGTAGCTCTGCTAATGATAATGATGAGTCCGGCGGTGGTGGGGGATCTTCTCCTACTCCTACCCCGAGTCTAAATGTTGTGTTAACGGCAAGTCCGTCTTCTGGAGTAGCACCATTTTCTACATCACTTACTGCAACAACTTCAGGGACAGCAAAAGGTATCATTGATTATCGATTCACGTGTAATAATGTCGCAGGAGATGTCTTTACCTTATCAAACGCGGATACAACGAGATCGGTGACGTGTAGTTATCCTACTGAAAATTCATATGTTCCTTCCGTGCGGATTACAAGAGAAGGAGTAACGGTCTCAGATACCACAGTTATAAATGTATTAGCGGGATCAACTCCTCCGATGTTTGATTTTTTTGATATTTTTGTGCCATCTTCACCACAATGTAATGATGGTATAGATAATGATGGGGATGGGAAAACCGATTATCCGAGTGATCCGGGATGCAGCGGAGCGAATGATAACGATGAAGCTGATCCGCTTGCGCCGTTAATAGTGGAATTTATACCTGTCCCAATTATTACGACAACATTTTCATGTTCAGTTCCGTTGTATGCTGATCCAGCAAGTATTGCGCGGTCTCAATCAACGACTTTGAAATGGGATTGTCCGGAAGCAACAAGTTGTATTTTAAATGGAGGATCAATCACGAATGCAACCGTAAGTGCGACTGGAGCAAGAACAGTTACACCGCTTGATACAACAACATATACGCTTTTATGTACTGATGGGTCAGGGGACCAAGGATGTTTGGATGCTGATGTCTCATGTCCTGCCGAAGTACAAGTTTCGGGTGTAAAAATTATTGAAGTCATTCCGAACGAGTAAGAAAATTTTTTGAGCTATTGACTAACGTATTAATTTGTGGTATATATAACTTATAATACGTTTTTTAATAATTAAATAGAAAGTTTACTTAAAAACTATAAATATTGTATAAGTTTTTAAATAGACTTTAGAAAGGAAAAATATGTTTCAAAAGCAAATTGGCTCTTGCCAAAAAGGTGTTGTTTTGTTAGCACACAAAAATGCTAACAAAATTGTCATCAAGGTCAAGTCATTGGCTTCGAAGGTGACAATGCAAGTAAATAATTTTGACGAGAAAAACAAAGCGGTCAAAATTATTCAAAGTAAAAAAGGAGGCTTATGTACTAAAAAACACCTCTTTTTCGAAATCTCTCCTAAAAAAGAAGTTTCATTTTCATTGAAATTTCCAAAGGGGAACACTCCCTCATTATCATGGGAGAAAATTAACAAGTTCGTCAAAGTTCATACCTTTTGTAAGGCATAAGAGCAAAAAGTCCCATTATATTACTATAATGGGACTTTTTATTTGCGGTAGAACATTAGCCTATTTCAATCATAAGCAAAATATTTTACACTTATAGAAATTACATCGGACTAATAATTAATTTACATATATGTATTTCCCCAAAAAGAAAATTTATTTAATAACGGCAATAGCCTGTTTCGGTTTCTTTATGTTGATAGGAATGGTACGTGCATGGACGAATCCAATTTTTGCTCCACCTGGAGGGACAGGTGCGCTTTTTTTTGACGGGACAAATTTCGGTATAGGGACAAGTACGCCTGGAGGAAAACTCGGTGTTACCGTTAATAATGGCGGTAACCGAAAAGCGTTGATTGTGACGCAGAATGACACAACCAACAATCCGACAGCAACAGAGATTGTAAATGCTGGTTCTGGAGACGGCATTTTTATAGACCAGAATGGGAATGGAAGAGGATTATATATAGATCACGATGGAGCAAACCATGGGATACAAGTAGACATGGCAGATACCGGTACCGCAAATGTGGGAGTCAATATAAATATCACGGGAGGAGCAAGAGGATTACGAATAAATAAATTAGGGAATACGGCACAGACCTATGGTCTTGCGTATTTCGCCAACAATGACGCGGCAGACGCAACACCAATTTTATATTTAGACAATAGAGGAACAGGGAACGGAATTTTTCTTGATCAAAACAATGCGGGGAGAGCAATCAATATAGATGGAGATGCGAATTCCGCTTCGAATTTATATGGTGTATATGTTGATGTGGTAAACGCGGGATCAGGAAAAGCTTATGGCGCGTATTTTAATAATAATGTTGGTATTGGCACCAGTACCCCGCAAGCCAAATTACATATCGGCGGGACACCGGGAGCTGATGGGATTATGTTTCCTGACGGTACGCTGCAAACAACAGCGGCAACAGGCGGTGGCTCTGGTTTCCAAGAATTAAACTTTATGATTGATCCTGATATGTTTAATACGACAGGAGGGTATCCTTGTACCTATCCAGGTGGCTCTTGCTCCCCAGGATATAAGTTGCATACGTTTGTTGCAGAAGCGGTTGGTACAGGAGGAGCATATTTAGAAAGCGATGATTTACATGTTGATGTTGGTACACGAGATACAGGCTTTCGAATGAATGGTGATATTTATAATCGTTTCAGGGCATCTATCCATACATTTGGAGGGAATTTTTATAATAGTTTTTTTGGCTTAGCACGGTATAGGCTTAACGGCAATTCAGGAAGTGCGGGAGTTGAGCGACCAAATGATACTGGTACTATGACGCAAAACCATATCGGGTTTGTCGGTAGAGCAAGTACGGGTTCAACAGCTTTTCTCTATGCTTCTGTCGCGAATGGATCAAGTCAGACACAAGTTGCTATTGGTGGCGTTAACTTAGATGTTTATAATACGTTTGCTTTTGCAAGGGAAGGTGGTACTGTTACATTTTATGTAAATGGAGTTTCTCGAGCGACGATTAACACAAATTTGCCCACCACTCCTCAGAATATGTCTTTTAATATATTCTCTAGTGCTGCGGCGGGGTGGGGAGGTATTGGTGTTAATACAACGTGGGTATTAGGAGTAAAGTAAAAAAATTTTCGCAGAGGAAAATGTATGGTATAATTATAATAGGACTTACGCACTCAACGCAAATCTCGTCCCCATTCTGGCATAAACCGCCTTTTGTTCATACCACGATACGCCGTCATGAAGTCTTGTATACTCAAGTTTAACAAAAGCGACGAACGAAGCAAAGATGTGATTTC
>JAZDFH010000004.1:0-4322 GCA_043808035.1 bacterium
ACAATTAGGTAATAAAGGTTCGAATTGGCGAGGAGGTATTTCCTTTGAACCATATTGTCCAAAATTCAATCGGCAATTAAAGATGCGTGTTCGTGAACGAGATAATTTTACATGTCAGTTATGTGGGGTTATAGAAAATGGCAAAAATTTATCTATACACCACATACATTATGATAAAAATAATTGTTATCCTGACCTAATCGCATTATGTGTTTGTTGCAATACAAAAGTCAATAGCAACAGAAAATATTATGAAGAGTTGTTTATGAATATGTTAAACAGCCGAGATTTGTTGTTGTGGAGGTTAAATTATGTCTGAGGTATTAAACTTAGAGAATATTATTTTAGGCAAGATAAAAGCTTTATGTGATAAGAATACTAATTACGAATCCTTGTTGCGCACCATTGTTCGGGTGGATCGATTGTATGAAACTGATAAGTTCGGATGGCAATTTCAAGACTGTCAAGATTTGTCGGGGGGATCTTTAAATACACTTATACAGGTCGGTGTTGTCAAAAGTAGTTATAAAAGTAATAATTACTCTCACTACAGGCTTGCGATGCCTGCGGATGAATTGGAATGCCTTCTGGATGATATTGAGATTTCACGGATGGAGGGGGAAAAGGAAAAACTACAATCAATGAAGTCTACCGAAATGCAGACTTCTGTAGATCCTGAAATGATAAAGAAATTTGAACAATTAATAGCAAACAGAACTGATATGCTTGACTATCTGTATCTTAAACTGAATCCACATGTTATAGGGATGGTTAAAGAGCGTAAAGCCTGTTTAATATCTATAGCCAGTTCCAAAGATAAAAATGGAATACGCCGCCGCTCGCATGTTTTGTTATGGGGCCCGCCTGGGACGGCTAAGAGCGCCATACGTGACTGGATAAAACATAATCTTAATGCGGTTGCTGTTGGTCCCGCATCATCTGAAGCGGGACTTAAAGGTGATGCACGATCTGATACTCCTGGAGCCCTTAGCATGGCGCATGATGGTGTAATCGTGATCGAAGAACTTGACAAATTTAGTCGTCCAGATTTATATAAATTTTATGAGGCACTAACATCTGGTTTTTATGAAATTAATAAAGGTGAAATCAGAAAAACATATCAGGCTGAGGTTCGTGCAATAGCCGTTGCCAATTCTAAAGAATTACCTGAACAACTTTTAGATAGATTTGACATGATTTACGAAGTTATTATACCTGATTCCGCAGTTGAAAAGAAAATTACCGATAACTTATATGATTACTGGGTCAAACCCAAAGAAGATTATAAAGGCGAGGAACTGCGTCAATATTTGATGTGGATAAAAGATTACGAACCACAAATATCTGAGGAAGTATTGTATAAGTGCAAACAGATCAAGAATTGTTATATTGACCTTGCTGATGATAAAAGACCGAATATTAGGCAAAAAGAGGGCTTGATGCGCGTGGCATTTACTATTGCAAAGCTAAATCATAGACCGTTACACGCAGGCGATTTTGTACAGGCTGTGTCGTTAGTTGATGTTAAATTCAATGAGGGTAGAATCAGGGCACTTGAAGCTATAGCTAATGCTGATCTCTCGAAAGTGTAATAAGTCTTGCTGTAATTTGCCATGAACTAACTGCACGCGGTTCGTCTTTACACCTATTCTCACTCATGGCGCCATCCTTCCGCGCGGCTTGAAATCAGCAAATAGTTTTGCGCGCCATTCATCTTCGCGTTTCTTGAGAACCTTGTCTGTGCACTCCACACAGCGACGATCTCCCGTCCAAATCCATCTACAATCAATGCAGTTCTGTTCGCTCAAATTTATCACCTCATAAAAGAAAAACATGGGTTCGTACCACTTATTCCTGAATTTTTTTGGGGCTGACCTTACGGAAATTTAAGTTCATTTATCACCCCATCGCCCGCATCGGGAACAATATTTTTGATTCCTTTCCGCTTGTCCTGTTTTCCCGTCGGCGACATCAAACTTGTTTCTCTCATCCCACTGTTGCTCGCATACGTAATGTCTCAGAAATTTGGGAAAGTTATGGATTCAAATAAAAAGGAATGGGTGGAACGATGACAGATGAAAACGCAAGAAATGAAAGTGCTCAAATAACAGAGCACTTCTAAGCATCATCCTTTTATTCCAAGATAACAATACATTACATCATTTTTAGTGTTTGTATCTCCAGATGCAATAATTTTTCCTTTCAATAGATATGTGTATCCATTCACTTGTTGTCTATACGGGAGGTTGGAAACTCTAATCAGCAAACGTCCAGATTTTGTTTCTTTTTTTGCCAATGTTACTGAATCTTTATAAAAAACAGTTCCTTCAGTTTCAATTGTAAATAGTCCTGTTGTTTCATCTCCTTTATTTGTTATCGTGTAATCGATATAGAAATAACCATTTTGTGTTGGATATCGACCATTTTGATAAATTGTATTCATCCGGGATAAGTCTAAATCTGTCACTTTTGTCTTTGGTCTTTCTGGAATAGCGACATCGACTGTGTACACATTATTTATGGTGTTTTGTTCGTTGTTCCTTATTGGAAATGAAATCGTAACAGGATACGTTGTTCCATCTTTCCAATTAGTCACATCAAAGTTGAATCTTGAACTTTCATCAGATATTAATGTGTCGTGATGTTTCATTACAATTTTCTTTGTCTGTGTAATCCCATTTACCGTGACTGCAACTTTGCCTTCGATTGTATCTTTGCTATTGTGTGATACTGTAGCAAGAACTTCAAGATTATTTGTATTTATGATATTAGCTTTTCCTGTTACTGATACATCAAATATATCTGGTTTAGGTGTTGGTTGTGTGGGTGTTGGAGTAGGTTTAGGGAGAACTTTTACATAAAAATTATATGCATTATTATCTGCAGACGTTTCACCATTCAACGTAGGAGAACGTATTCTGACCTGGTATGTTCCTTCTGTAAGACCACTAAACTCAAATATACGAGTCTCTACTCCGTTTGTTCCAATTAACAGTTGTTTTGATTGGAAGAATGGAATTGGTTGTCCTTCAGATGCAAAAACCTGAACTTCTAATTTAGTATCAATGATTGTATTGAAAGTATTCCTAATATTTGCAATTATCGTTAACGTTTCTGACGTCAAAATAGTTGGTGTTGCTGAACTACCTGACACAGATATATCTCCTTTTGTTGGAATTGGTGTTGGTTCTGGTGTCGGAACTACAGTTGGAACTATAGTTGGTGTTGGAACTGGAGTTGGAACTGTCGTAGGAACAGGTGTTGGTACAGGTGTTGGAGTTGGACATTTCTTAAAGATTCCACACGGATAGTTCTTTTTATGAAAACCTTTAAAGAAATCACTAATGTTCTTCGTATTATCCTTAAAATGTGTGTCAATTTCTATTTTTTTTATTTCTTTTACCCATTCTGGTTCTGTTGGCGGGGTTGGAGTTGGTTTATAAAACAACCCGGCTGATACAACCGTCACTGATATTATAAGTATTAATATCAATGTCAGCGACAATAATTTTCTTGTGTTCATATTTGTTTCCTCTCTTTTTGTCTTTATCTTATTTTATGCTTTGTTGATTAAACAAAGAATGTTATCCCTTGAAATACCGGATACTTAAGTCCTCGTCAGACCGCATCATATCATCACTGATCAAGCGGTTCAAGTAATCCTTCAAGCTTTCTCCTGTGCGCACAAGCTTCTCCTTGACGATATCCATGCGTATAATCTCTACACTGGTCTTCTCACCTTCAGTGAGTTTTCGTCTGGGCATCCACTCTCTCTTCCCTGTACTTCATATACGCTTCCGCTTCCTGAACCATATATTGCAGGTCCTGTAGAGATATGTTCAACCCGGTATCGTGAAACTCGATCTTGCCCTCTGGAGATATCACAGCCTGCCCTTCTCCAAGATTGATACAGAGCTCAGCCAACGCAGGTTTAGGCTTTACGCGCTTAATAATGTCTTGGCGCTTAACGATCTCATCCCGCTCCAACAAATATATTGGAAATAGTACTTCGTGATGCTGACCATCGTCCCACATCACAATAAAATACTTCCCTCCCTCATCTATATGCTGTATGGATATAGAAACGTCTGTTGTACCTTCTTTGATATTCGTGCCAATGTACGCTTTAGGGTCAAGGTGTACTGGAATTGCACCCCTTGGTTTCTCTCGCCGCACTCCAACCACTTCTCCGAGAAGAAAAACTATTCTTGCATCAATTTTACTTCGCCCATACTCATCGGCAAACGTTACAGCTTTGTACAGGTCTGGAGTGAACATATCTGGTTCATGATTATGTAACCCCGCTATACCTATAATGTCAA
>JAZDFH010000005.1:0-7028 GCA_043808035.1 bacterium
CAAGTTGTGTCACACTTTGTATATGGTTATCTTTCATTGTTATTGTCATATATCAATGATACGATACCCATCTTGAAGGAGCTGTCTCAGCTCCTTCTTGTGTTGGAATGGTTCTTTATTTCGGTGTATTTCTGTATTGGACAAGACTACACCTTGACAGTTTGCCCCTAAAATCGATACACTAAAGTCACTATGATCGAAAAAGATGTTTTGGAGCAATTAATCCCTGGCGCAAAGATTCGTTTGCATGATACAAAGACTGGACAGTTTGAAGGTATTGTTCTTGCACGAAAACATGGCATGGAACCGGGTGCAACATTTACTGTTCGAGCAACGGTTGCGGGTGTTGGAGTTGAGAAGGTATATCCAATCTATTCTCCGAGTATAAAAGATCTTAAAATTCTTCATTCCCCGAAGAAAATGAAACGATCAAAATTGTATTATCTGCGAAATTTGTCGGCAAAAGCCGTCCGAAGAAAAATTGGTGTTCGCTAAAAAAGATCCGCCAGTCGGCGGATTTTTTCTTATTGAAAAATATGATATTATTGCACGGAGAGTTGACGATACAGCTCTCTTGCTTTTTAATAGGTGAGTACATGTTCAAGCGGTCTTTCGGCTTCGCTTATGACGAAAGATTAATGGGTGCATTTACAATTGCCCAGGTGGTGGAATGGTATACACACATGGTTGAGGGCCATGGCCAACTTTTGGCGTGCGGGTTCGAGTCCCGCCCTGGGCACCAAGAAAAAGCTTGTTTTTTCTCCCTAAGTCTTAGCCTTTGATATTGCTTTTTGCTTTGTATCGATGTTTCTTATATTATATTCGGTTTTATTTTTTAAGTTGTAGTTTCTAATTCTGACTTTTGCGTTTTGAATTTTTTAAGTCTTTTGTCATCCCTTCTCCAAAAGCGTACTATAATTCCATGCCGCAAAAAAAAGGAAAATACATAGGTGTCTTCGACTCGGGATTCGGTGGAATCAATATTCTTCGAGGCATTGTGAAAAGTCTCCCTCAATACAACTATATCTATCTTGGTGATACCGCACGTACTCCCTACGGGACGCGTTCGAAGGAGGTTGTATACGAATTCACCAAACAGGCGGTTGATTTCCTTTTCCAGAAAAATTGTGAGCTTATTATTTTGGCATGTAATACAGCATCAAGTGATGCTTTGCGCAAGATACAGCAGGAATATCTTCCAGAACAGTATCCGAATAGGCGAGTTTTAGGGGTCCTTATCCCTGCAACAGAAGAAGCTATTACTAAAACAAAAAACAAACGCGTGGGAGTAATTGCCACAGAGGGGACCGTTCGATCCGGTGCTTTTGAACGTGAGTTAAAAAAACTTGATCCAGAAATAAAGGTTTTTCAAAAAGCTTGCCCATTGCTTGTCCCTCTGGTTGAATCGGGGGAAGAAGCATCGCAAGCGGCGCGGTTGATCGTGCAAACCTATTTGGAGCCGTTGAATAAAAAACATATGGATACGCTTATTCTGGGTTGTACCCATTACGGCATATTAGAGAAGACAATAAAAAACGTTGTCGGGGGAGATGTTGATGTTGTCTCCGAAGCTCGTGTCGTTCCGAAAAAATTAAAAGATTACCTAAAGAGACATCCTGAAATTGAGAAGAAAATCGGTAAAAATGGAACGGTTGAGTTCTATTCATCAGACTTAACCGACACATTCACTACCCTAGGGAGTAAGTTTTTTGGTAAAAAGATATCTGCAAAGAAAATAACGTTGGGGTAAACCTTATAAGTGAACCAAGAGTAATATTAAAAACTTCAAATATGAAGATCCAATTACCAAAGGAAGTCCAAGCTCAAAATATCCGAAAACGTCAGTTCTGGTATGTAGTCATCTAATGTTTGTTTTTACGTTTTTTTCTTTGAAATTTAATCATTTGTTATTCGAACTTTGTAATTTGATATTGGCTGCTTTGTATTTTATTCATGCTTCCTGTTTGTTTATGTGCACTCCCCTAAATTTTGATTCAAGTATATTATAATAAATAATTATGTTTAGCATTATTTTATGTGGCGGTTCGGGAACACGCTTATGGCCGTTAAGCCGAAAAAATTTCCCGAAACAATTTTTAAATCTGTATAGTGATAAATCTTTACTTCAAGAGACTTTTTTAAGGTTACAATTACATACTGACGCTCGCGACATTTTTTTTATAACAAACAAGGAAAACTATTTTAATGTTCTGAATCAAATCAGAGAAATATATCCTCATGTATCAAAAGAACAAATTGTTATTGAGCCCGCAAGTTTAAATACTGCGCCGGCAATAGCATATGCGGTTAGCTATATTCGAACGATTCGTAGCAATAGTGATAATGTCCCTGTCTTAGTTGCTCCGTCTGATCATTATATTGGAGATAAGGATACATATACTGAGGCCATCAAGAAAGCTGCACAACAAGTCGGGAGTGCGATTGCTACAATTGGAATCACTCCAACTGGACCGGAAACGGGATATGGGTATATCAGAAAAGGGAAAAAAGAAAATGATTATTTCCATGTCGACGAATTTAAAGAGAAACCAAATAAAGAGACAGCGCGACAATATATTGATTCTGGTGCCTACGTTTGGAATTCAGGAATGTATTTATTTACATCGAAAGCATGGGAGACAGAATTAAAAAAATGTGCTCCTGATATTTATTCACTTTTTGTAGATAGCCTTGATGTGTTTACACAAAAATTTGCTTCTTTAATAGCAAATTCTATAGATTACGCGATTTCTGAACGATCAGAGAATATTATTACTTTTGAGGGAGATTTTGGATGGAACGATATCGGCTCGTTCGATAGCCTTTCAGAGATTGCAGAAAACAATAATCGACATATTAGTATCGACTCTAACAATGTCTTTGTTTATGGTACAGGCAGGAGGATGGTAGCAACGATTGGCATGGAAGATATTATTATCGTGGATAATAACGACAGCATCCTTGTGCAAAAAAAAGGGAGCGGAGAAAAAGTGAAATCGATAGTAAAAAAGCTCAAAGAGAGTAATCACCCTGAACTTGATCATACGGTGATAGTTCATCGTCCATGGGGGAAGTTCGAAAATTTGATTGATACCCCGACGTACAAAGTAAAGAAAATCCTTGTCTATCCGGGGGCACGATTAAGTCTACAGTCACACAATCATCGTTCAGAACACTGGGTTGTCGTTGAGGGTACGGCAGATATTATCAACGGAGAGGATCAAATCACCTTACAAAAAGAAGAAAGTACATTCATCCCTGTATATACGAAGCATAGACTTGGAAATTCAGGTGATGTCAATCTTGAAATCATTGAAGTGCAAACGGGAAATTATTTCGGAGAAGATGATATTATTCGGTATGATGATGTGTATGAAAGAAGTTAATTTAGTAGATGAAGCTTTCATTCTTAAAAGAAAAATTTTTTCAGAATAGCGTTATCTATACAGTTGGAGCTTTTTTGGGAGGGCTTTTTAATTATGGATTCCATTTTTTTGTTTCTCGTCGTCTGTCTGTAGCTCAATATGGTGAATTGCAGACGCTGATGTCTTTATTCGCGCTGTTGGGGATTGTAACATCCGCCCTTTCTTTCTTTGTGATTAAACATGTTTCCGCCTTCGCAGCTGATAAAAATTATCATGCGACCAGTAATTTTATTCATTGGTTAAATAAGGCTATAGCAAAGAAAATGTTTTTCATCCTCGCTGTCCTTATTTGTATTGCTCCTTTTATACAATTTTTTTTAAAGCTTTCTGATTTTTGGGGAATCGCAATTGTTGAATTGACTATTTTTTTTACTGTAATTACAGTGGTATATCTTGGTGCATTGAACGGATGGGAACGTTTTTTTACAACGAGTAGTCTTGGTGTAGGTAATTTTTTTCTAAAGATGGTTGTAGGGGCATGTCTAGTTCTATTTTTTCCGAAAGCATCTATTGTTGCATTCGCTATTCTTATCCCATCGGTTTTGATGTGGTTTGCAGTAAGATGGTGGAGTGCTGTTTATTTCGGGCATCCATCCACAGAAGGAAATGGATCAAAGAAGTGGGAAGAATATTTTTCATTTGACGCATTAAAAAAAAGTATCTTACCAATTTTTATATTCTCATCACTCATGATTGTTTTGGGGGATATTGATGTAGCATTCGTCAAAAGTTTAACGAACGCTGAACTGACAGGATATTTTGGTGCGCTTAAAATACTGGGGAAAATCATTCTGACAGTCAATTTGGCGGTTGTTGGGGTTTTGCTTCCTCGCGCATGTGCCGATGAACATCGTGGCACAGGTACCAGTAAAAAAATTATAGGAGGTGCCTATGGAATTATTTTTTTAAGTAGTGCAATTGCGACAATCAGTTATGCGCTCTTCCCGAAACTGATCATTAATATTCTTTTCGGCGAAAAATATGTGATTTTTTCAAACTTATTATGGTTATATGGTGTTATGGCATTCGTCTTTTCCATACTTACACTTGAGGCATATCTTGCCTATGCACGGCATACATATACCGTTTCTTATATCTTGGGAGGTGTGGTACTCCTGATGTGGGGGAGTGTTTTTTTCTTCAGTAAATCACTGTTTCAAATAACAGTCGGCCTTATTATTACTTTTACACTTGGTTATGTTGGGGTTTTAGCGTTAAACTTAAGTAATAAAAGAAAACGAATACAGGGCAAAGATATCCCTCAAATTCCACAAGAACTTTTGTCATGAAAAAAGCTATTTCCATTATCGTGCCTGTTTATAACGAAGAGGATAATATCCTTCTCTTTTATGAGGCCGTTCAGGGCATTATGAAAAAAATCGATTATACGTTTGAGATTATATTCGTCAACGATGGGAGTAGCGACAATAGTGGGACACTGATTGGCGAATTAAGTACAAGAGATAATCGTATAAAATACATAGAATTTTCACGTAATTTCGGGAAAGAGATCGCAACTTCAGCAGGACTCAAGTATGCAGCGGGGGACGCTGCTCTTATGATAGACGCTGACCTGCAACACCCTGTTGATTTGATCCCTGAATTTATCAAGAAATGGGGAAAGGGCGCAGAAGTTGTTGTGGGAGTGAGAGAAAAGAATACAAACGAGGGATTCATCAAAAAATATGGATCATTTTTCTTTTATAAGATCATGAACGCCATAGGGGATACAAAGATAGTGCCTCGCGCAACTGACTTTCGTTTGCTGGATAGAATTGTTATCGATGAGTTTAATAAATTTACGGAAAAAAATAGAATGACGCGAGGACTTATCGATTGGCTTGGTTTTAAACGTGATTATATCTATTTTGTCGCGGAGGAACGTACACATGGCAAGCCCTCATACAATTGTCTAAAATTGACCAAGCTTGCATTCTCGACATTTATCGCGCACAGCTTGTTCCCACTTAAGATTGCGGGATATTTGGGGGTTATTATCACGTTCAGTTCGGGAATGTTGGGATTGTTCATGTTCGTCGAAAAATTCCTTTTGTTAGATCCTTTACGTATGAGATTTTCAGGCACCGCAATGCTTGCGACACTGATTCTATTTCTTGTTGGCATCATATTATGTTGTTTGGGTCTGGTAGCACTTTATATAGCAAACATCTATGGAGAAGTGGTCAATAGACCATTATATGTGATTCGTCGAACCAATATAAATAAAAAAGAACAATGAAAAAAATATTAATAACAGGAGGAGCGGGTTTTATCGGTTCTCATTTATGTCGAAGGCTTTTACACGAAGGGAACGAAATTATTTGTGTCGATAATTTTTTTACCGGGAACAAAGAAAATGTATTTGACCTTCTTGATAATAAACGATTTGAATTACTGCGACACGATGTCACGCTCCCACTGTATGTCGAGGTGGACGAGATATATAATTTGGCATGTCCCGCTTCACCGGTCCATTATCAGTTTAATCCGGTAAAAACAATCAAAACATCGGTGCATGGTGCGATAAACATGTTGGGTCTTGCGAAACGGACGAAAGCAAAAATATTGCAGGCATCGACATCAGAAGTGTATGGTGACCCTGAAGTGCATCCACAGCCGGAAACATACTGGGGTAAAGTAAATCCGATTGGGATACGCTCCTGTTACGACGAAGGCAAGCGGTGCGCAGAAACGCTTTTTTTTGATTATCATCGACAACACAATCTTCCTATCCGTGTCATTCGTATTTTTAATACCTATGGACCGAATATGCATCCCAATGACGGACGGGTCGTTTCGAACTTTATTGTCCAAGCACTGCAAAACAAAGACATTACTATCTATGGTGATGGCAGTCAGACGCGTTCATTCCAGTATGTAGACGATTTAGTCGAAGGGATGATTCGTATGATGAATAATACAAAAGATTTTGTTGGTCCGGTCAATATCGGAAATCCCGGGGAATTTACTATCAAGCAACTTGCCGAAAAAGTTTTGGAGATGATCCCTGAAAGCAAAAGCAAGCTTGTTTACAAGGAACTTCCACAAGATGATCCTCGGCAACGAAAACCTGATATTTCGCTTGCAAAAGAGAAACTTGATTGGGAACCAAAAATTGTATTGGAAGAAGGTCTTAAAAAAACAATTTTATTTTTTAAAAAAATAGTAGTTTAAAACAATGAAGGTAATAGTTATTGGTACGGGATATGTCGGTTTAATTCAAGGAGTATGTTTAGCGGATGTCGGGCATCAGGTGATATGTATCGATATCGATGCGCAGAAAATCAAGAAACTCAAAAAGGCAATTGCTCCTATCTATGACCCTGGTATAGAAGAACTTATCAAAAAGAATGTTGTAAATGGGAGGTTGCAATTCGATATATCGTTTAAAAAACATTTAAAGGGGAGTGATATGGTATTCATTGCGGTTGGCACTCCATCAAACGAAGATGGTGATGCTGAATTAAATAGGACTTACGCACTCAACGCAAATCTCGTCCCCATTCTGGCATAAACCGCCTTTTGTTCATACCACGATACGCCGTCATGAAGTCTTGTATACTCAAGTTTAACAAAAGCGACGAACGAAGCAAAGATGTGATT
>JAZDFH010000006.1:0-6640 GCA_043808035.1 bacterium
GGGAAACTACCGACAATCTTCTTAAACATAAAAATTTACTCTATATTCTATATCGTTGGAAAGAATGGGATAAAGAGGAAAAGTGGAAAGAATTTATAAAAGAAGTAACTGACGATGACGCAAAGTTGCTTTTGTTCACGGCTAAATTTGTTTCGGAAACCAAAAGTCAAACGATTGGAGATTATGGCGGAAAGATAACTAAAAAGTTTAATTATAAAAGCATAAACGATTTTATTGATCTCGAGGAAATGAAAAAAAAGTTGGAAGAAATAAGAAAACAAGATAACGAACTATATAAAAGCAATAAGGAATCGACTGATTTATTTTTAGATAATTTTGGCAAAAAGCACAAAGGTGATTTAGATTAAAAAGTATAGTTATTAAATTGTTGCGTGTTGATAACTTTTTGCAAAAATTTGTAGTAAAATGAGATTATGAAATTGAGTAATTTTTTTAAGTTTATTATTTCCATTGTCGTTTGTCAGATGGCAGGTATAATAGGTTCTATTTTTACCGTTTCTGCAATTCCAAATTGGTACGCTGCACTCAATAAGCCGATGCTCAATCCTCCAAGCTGGGTATTCGGTCCTGTTTGGATAACACTCTATTTTTTAATGGGTGTTGCGATGTTTATGGTCTGGCGCAATGGATTGGAGAAGAAAGAAGTTAGAGTTGGACTTATTGTATTTGGTGTGCAGCTTTTTTTGAACGCTCTTTGGTCAATAGTTTTTTTCGGTTTGCATAGTCCAGGCTGGGCGTTTGTAAACATCATCGCTCTTTGGTTCGCGATTATTTTCACAATGATTATTTTTTACAGAATTTCAAAACCTGTAGTATATCTGCTTGCACCGTATATTCTTTGGGTCAGCTTTGCTTGTTATTTAAATTATGCAATCTTGATATTGAACTGAAGTAAAATAATATAGTATCAAAAATTATTATGTTTTTATCTGGCGCAACATTTTAGGTACAAATTGTCACAATCCCCGTATTTCCATCAACGATAATCTGCTCTCCGTCTTTTATACGTTGAGTTGCATTCGGTACGTTTACCACTGCCGGTAATCCATATTCTCGTGCAACGATGGCGGCATGAGAAAGGAGACCTCCTGTATTTGTGACAATGCCGCTGATTGTTACGAAGATAGGTGTCCACCCTGGGTCGGTATGATCCGTCACTAAAATTTCTCCGGTTTCTAAAATACTGATGTTTTCTATGTCAGTAACAATCCGCGCTTTACCTTTTATGATCCCTGCGCTTACAGCAATTCCTTTGAGTACTTTTTCTGATTCATTTTGGGTAATGATAACCGATTCAATAGGGGTTCCATAGTCGTCCAATAATGATGGCATAGAGAGACCCTCGTATGTTGCATAGATTTTTTTCCGTTCTTTGATGATATTGATATCAATAGTATTGAGCGAGAGCTCATCAAATTCTTCACTTGTGAGCATGAAGATATCGTCTGTATGATCAATCATTCCTTGTTTTTTTAGTTCGTTACCAATGTGCAAAAGAAATTGACGGAATGGTACGAATGATCTAAGGACTTCTGATTTTAAATATTCTCGTTCCCGCAATCCACTTTGAGCACGTTTACATAAGGCACTTAAAATACTTGCCTTCCACCATGACAATTTTTGTAATACCTCTTTTGATTTTTTTTGAGATTCGAGTCGAGTCTTTTTTTCTTTCTCAAAAGGGCTATTCTCCTCTGGTGCATCCATATATTTTTTGAGTATCGTAATAATGAATGTTGGATCTTCAACCCATCGAGGGATAGAGAAGTTCAGTTCGTTCACACATCGATGCCCGTGTTTTTGTAAAAAATTTTGATATTTTGGAAAAATAGATAGGGATTGTTTTAATATTAACTCCGCCTCAATGGTTTGAGTGGTTGCTTGAAACGCATCTGCAATTTTTTCTTCCGCGAGTATTGCTCTGCTGATATTCCATAATTCATTAAAAACTTGTATGAACTGTAGTTCATCTTCACCGGATTTTAAGAGTTCATTACCTTTTCCTTCACCAAGCCATTTATTTGAGAGTGCGGCAAAAGCAAAATAGAACGAAATTTCTGATAAAATACTTTCTAATCCATGGATAATAGCGGGGAATAAAAACGAGCGGCACTCTTTTGTTAAAAATAAAAGGTGAGCGATGTTATGTACTTCTTCACTGCCTTTTTGTAATTTTGTAACTTTTTTATTAACTGATGAAATATGCCATCTTCGTTTTTGCTTCGAAAACAGGGAGCTTATCACAGTAAAGCAAACGAAAATACCAAGCCACAATTTCATATAAAATGGTATATTGATAAGTAGTTTTCCTTTCGTTTTATGATTCTCTCCGCCAAAGAAATCCATCAATGAAAAATTTTTAATTCTAAAAAATTTTTCTATGGCGCTATCAATTCCCGTTACATTAAAATAGAACCGTCCGTTAAATACTTTGATGACTGGGACATCTTTTTCCATGTGAACCATTTTTCGAAATGCGGGTTCTACTCCGGCGATAATATAGTCGGTGACAAGTGGAGGATTTACTCCAGGCAGAACTTCTGCGAGATTTACATTCGACCATACATATTGACCTGTCTTTTTTATGGTTGTAATTGGTCTGGCCTGTACAATAAACAGAGACCCTTTTTCTAACGCCCATTCAATATCGACAGGAAAGGAAAAATGTTTTTCTACCGCGAGAACGAGTTGGGATAACTGTTTAATATCGTTATCTCTCAATTTTTGTTTTTGTGATTTTTCGGCAGAAAGTGTTATCCAGCGGTTATCTTGAGGGGACAAATAGTTTTTTTGTTTATTGATTGTTTTTTCAAGGATCGTGAGTGGTGATCGATTAACAATATATGTATCGGGAGTGATTTTACCGGAGACAACGGCTTCTCCCAACCCAAATCCCGCTTCAATCACAAGAGCGTTAGAATGTGGTTTCGCGGGATTGATTGAAAAGGCAACGCCTGCCGATTCACTTCTAACCATTTTTTGAACCACAACCGCAAGCGAGCTTGTTTCTGAATTCGTAGTCTTTTTAAATCGATATCGAAGCGCTCTATATGTAAAAAAAGAACCCCAACATTTTTTGACATTGTGTATTAGATTTTTTTCATCAACGTTTACATAACTTTCCAATTGACCCGCCCATGCCGCTTCTGTGCCATCTTCCGCAGTTGCGCTTGATCGGACTGCGACGAGTTCAGTATCAAGCGTTTTGAATGTCTGTAAGATCGCTCTTGAAATTTCATCTGATATTCTCGCGGTTAGGATGCTCCGTTCAATCTTTTTCGATACATCAGTAAGTGCCTGTATATTTTTATAATCAACAATTTTTAATAAGTCGTCTATATTTTTATTAAGTCCATTTTCAATAAGAAATGTTTCAAATGCATGAGTCGTTACCACAAAACCGTCAGGAACGGGGATACCTATTTTAACCATTTCCCCTAAAGCCGCTCCTTTACCGCCTGCGGTTGCGCTATCTTTTTTGTTTAGTTCTCTAAGCGTTTTAACAAATATCATTTTAGAGAATTATTGTTCGTATTCCTACGGTCAATATTGTAACTGCGATGCCCGCGAACACTAACCCTGCGATAATGAGTGGTATGGCTTTTTTGGGCTTGATGCCAAAGACAAATGCCGCTAAAGTTCCCGACCATGCTCCGGTACCGGGTAGCGGGATGGCGACAAATACTATAAGCGCAACAGCGCCCCATGTCTCAAACAGTTTTGAGTGTTTACGACGGGTTCGAGCGAAAAGCCATGTAAAGAGTCGCTCAAATATGGAGAAATGTTTACTTAAAAAACGAGCAATAGGATCAAGACAGAACATCACTATAACAGTGATGATACTATTCCCAAGCAACGCCCAAAATAGTGCCGATTGCCATGACATGCCATACGCACTAATCGCAAGCGGAATGGCTGCGCGGAGTTCCGTAACAGGCAACATCGCCCATACCATAACCAGTATTGGTTTCAATCCAATATGCATATTAAACATAGTATCATGCCTCTGTGATTTTTTACTAACCGTTTATGGGTGTATTTTTTGAAGATACCTTTCATACACAAAGATACCGAGTATGACTAATACGATATCAACCATTGCTTGTGTTATAAGTAACAAGGCGGATATTCTGATAAACAAAACAGCGAAGAGGTTAAATAATATCCAGTCTATCCCCACAATGCTGCCACCAAACATTAATGCCTTTTCTATGGGCATATATTTCTCAACGCTTTGTCTTAACAAGATATACGTAATTCCAAACCATATTCCTAATGCGCCGGTCCATAATAGTGTCGAAGATAGATTGTCAGTATACGCCAACTCTATGCCAAATAATCGATATGCCGCGTATCTCCCGACACAATAGATAAATCCAATAATAACAATAGGGAGAAGATAACTTTTTTTCTTGTGATGCGTTGTATGAGTGTCAGTCGCTACGAATTTTCCCAAAAGGAATCCTAATAACAGTATTGAAAGAGCATCACACATACCCGAAACAAGCTCATGTTTTAACGGGGAATGAAACAATAAACTTGTCCCGGGCATTGCAATAAACCAAAGTCCTCCAAAAGTAATACCGTAGCGAATGCCTTTCGATATTTTTGCGCCGAGTAAGTCTTTTTGGATATAGACAAAAACAATTCCCAGCAAAAAGAAAGTCACCAATAGAGAAAGTGCGGCAAAGGGTTTAAAAAGGTTGTAAATAACAAAAAAACTTGGCGGATAATAATCGTATAAAGGAGCCCATAGAGTATGGATTGCCATTGCAAAGATTGTGCATACAATAGAAATATATAATACTATCTTCCAATTTTTTTTCATGCTTTTAGTGTATCATACATACAATTCTGTTTTTATAAAAGTGATTATGAACGTATTGTTACTGACAATAGAAGTACGCCCTGTCTCCATATCGATACGAAGTTATGCCTGTACTTTTATACTACATATACCTCTTTTATTTCTATTATCTATAATAATTATTTTGAGTTCATGTGTTTTTTCCAAAACCTATTAGCCATAAAACGAAATAAGAACTTCGGCATAACGAAATCTTTGTATAGCTCCTGTTGAACTGTTTCACTTATTTCCCCTGATCCAACCACTTCTTTACCTGCTAAGTAACAATTTGCCAAATATTTTTTAAATAATGGCGCACCTGTTTTCAAAGCTTCTGATCCCGGTCGATAAATTTTCCCAACGATTTTTGCTTTATGAGCTCGAGCATTTTGTTCAAAGCATAGATCAAGCGCCTGGAAATGTTCAATTTCAGGGAATCCACACACAGAGACAATAACCCATTTGTCTTGCTTCACTTTGTTCCTTCTTGGATGTGTTGTGATCTCTTTATCCCTTATCAAATACGGTTCCGAGATGGGAAGCGTTTTTTCTATCATAATCTTCATGTCGCTTGCCATATTAAAATGATAAAGTGGAGTAGCATAAACGACAATATCCGCTTCTTCCATTTTGCGCAGTATCTCCGGCATATCGTCATTCTGAAAAACGCATTTTCCAGGAGTTTTTATCCAGCAGCTGAAGCAGCCTTTGCACTTGATTATTTTTGTATCTGCCAAATAAATTTTTTCTATTTCTCCGCCTGCGTCTTTAGCTCCTTCTAGAAATTTATTCAGAACAATATCGGTCGCCCCATTATTCTTTCTAGGGCTTGCATTAAAGGCTAAAATTTTCATAGTTTTATTCATTTTTATATTTTTCTTTTAAGATAACTGCAAAAATGATGAAAACAATATAATAGACTGCAAGATATAATCTTTGCCATAAGCCTATATATTGAAATATTCCATTCGTATTTAACACATTCTCGGCAATAATAAATATGCCGAAAAATAATAATCCTAAAATTTGTAGAGCTATAAGCGGTATTCGTAATTTTGATTTTTTCTTAAACAAATTTAAAGCGAGTACAGGGGTAAATGCCATAGCGAAAAAACCGATTATGGCTGATATCTCATGAATTTTTCCTACTAATGTTACTTGAGAACCTATGGCTTGCATAGGGAATAGACCTGTTAAAATTCCAGCGCCAATACCTGTGATTATCAAGAGTAACCCGATAATGCGACCGGATTTTTTGTCTTTGAAAACCACATAAAAGCTATAACCGAAAAATCCGAAGAGAATACCGTAGATGACCCAAAAAACAGAGATCCAGATAGCGACAGGACTTTTCGAACTACCCAGTTCGCTCATTACCATTGTTAAATGACTATAATTCTTATAGAAGAAACCTAAAACAAAAGTTGCCAAAAAATCTCCGATACAAGCGATTATTATCAATAAAGGACTAATTTTTATTATTTTGTTCATTGCTAAATTTTTATCAAAATCGGTTTTATTATAACCTATACATCTTTATGGTTTCTATCAATCACCAAGCGAATCATCTTTTTTACATTATCATCATTGTCTTTCCCGGCAATTAATAATTCATTTGGTACTTCTTTGCATATTAATAGGACTTACGCACTCAACGCAAATCTCGTCCCCATTCTGGCATAAACCGCCTTTTGTTCATACCACGATACGCCGTCATGAAGTCTTGTATACTCAAGTTTAACAAAAGCGACGAACGAAGCAAAGATGTGATTT
>JAZDFH010000007.1:0-9417 GCA_043808035.1 bacterium
GGAAAGAAGAGTAATGCAAGAATCTCATATTGATGCTGCGAAAAAAACATATGAGGCTCGAAATAAACTCTTCCAAAATATTACAAACAGCTCATGATATGAGAATTTGTTTCAGGCTACTTTACGGACTGGAAAATACTGGTTATACAGATTACCTAAATAAAAATTTATGATTTTAGCATATGAGCCATTAAATGTGATGCGCGTTTTGCGCATCACATTTAATCGATATACTCACACTTCGTATTTTAATAGTTTACGAAGTATTTGATGTTTGCCTGTGATCGGAGTGAATCAATAAATGAACTCGCTTCCGTGCTTAGCTTCTGTTGACGTAAATAATCTTTAACTTGTTCCAGAAATGTGGATTCTTCGCCTTCAGGTATTTCTATCTTATTATCTGTTATATAGCGCGATACTTCGTCGTCTGTAACTTGTATTTTGTCGGCCAAAAGATTTTCAAGTTTTTTCTCAACAGTGATTTGGTTGGTGAGATCTTCTTTCGTTATGCCTTGAGTGGCGAGTGCTTGATCCAATGTTTCGCCTTGGGCGGTTACTTGGTCCTCTATGCTTTTTATCGCCGCTTCGATGTCCGCGCTGTTGACTGTTATGCCTTTGGATCGTGCTTCAGAATCAATCAGGCTTTGAACAACCAGCATGTCGAGTGTTTGTTTCCCTGATGATTTCTCCAACTCTTTAATAACTTGAAGACGGCTGATAGTGGAACCGTTCACGGTTGCGGCAATAAAAAATGTTCGGGCGTAATATGCAAAACATCCCACAACAAAAACAGCGGCAATAATTATCGCTGTTTTCGAACCAAGTAGTTGTAATACTTTTATCTTCTTTTTGTTTTTTTCTTTTGGCTCGGTGGCATTGTTTTCCGCTGTCTCTTCTTGAACAGTTTCTTCTATTGTCTCGATTTCCTGTGTTGTTTTTGTTTCTTCAGGTGTTGTATTCATAGTTTTTTATTTTTTATCCTTTATACATTATAAAATATACGCACAATTTACCATAGCATATTTGTAAATATCAATAGAATCATCGGTTTTGAGATAAAATCTTTACTTTGAGAGTCTACTCCCGTACAGTTAACAATAATAAGATGGAGTATATTATTTCAGAAACTTTACCCGAGGAAGACTATGAATTGCTCGATAGTGGTGATAGCGAAAAACTGGAGCGATACGGTGGAATTATAACACGCAGACCGGATCCGCAAGCGTTATGGCCAAAGAAGTGCGCAGAATCGGTCTGGAATGATGCACATGCGGTTTTTGGAGGTGAGGGTAAGGGACGATGGGTATTCAATAAACAAACTCCTGATAAGTGGCGGATTTCAATCGGAGGGCTCAATTTTTGGATTAAGCCGTTTACGTTCAAGCATGTTGGTGTTTTCCCCGAACATGTTGCGAATTGGAAATGGATTGAAGAACAGAGCGGCAAACCGAACGCGCAGGTATTGAATCTTTTTGGTTATACGGGTGGTGCGACACTTGCGGCGGCACGAGGGGGAGCTTCTGTTGTGCACCTCGATGCATCGAGAGTTGCGGTTAACGTTGCAAAAGAGAATGCTGAAATTTCCGAACTTCGAGAAAAACCGGTTCGGTGGATATTGGACGATGCATCGATATTTGTACGTAGAGAAATGAAACGTGGGAAGAAATACGATGGAATTATTATGGATCCTCCTG
The DNA here is from genome assembly GCA_043808035.1 of bacterium. Classification (GTDB taxonomy): domain Bacteria; phylum Patescibacteriota; class Minisyncoccia; order UBA6257; family Colwellbacteraceae; genus JAZDFH01. The sequence continues at coordinate 1,695 of JAZDFH010000007.1, forward strand.
CATTTGGTCATGGGGCGGATGGCGAGGTATGGAAGATAGAGGAACATTTGGTCCCTCTTGTTGAGAATTGCAGGAAAATCATGACGGATGAGCCGACTTTTTTCTTAATAAACGGATATGCTTCCGGATATTCTGCTCTTGCTTATAAGCAGATTATAGAATTCTATTTCCCTAAAAACGGCGTTGTTGAAATAGGGGAGCTTACGATACAAGAATCGGGAGAGAATCCGCGGAATCTTCCCGCCGGTATCTTTGCCAGGTGGAGCGTGAAATAAACGTTTTACAGAGCATCTCGGCTATAAGCTTCGGATTTGTTACACTATAGAGTGATGTCCGATTTATTTGATAATAAATTACAAGGAGAATTGAAAGCGGAAGCACCGCTTGCGGAGCGTATGCGTCCGGAAAAGTTTGAGGATCTTGTAGGACAAGAAGAGATAATAGGGGAAGGAAAGATACTCCGCCGAGCGATCGAAAAAGACGAAGTGCCTTCAATTATTTTATGGGGTCCGCCGGGAACGGGGAAAACAAGCCTTGCGCGGGTAATAGCGAATATTACGAAGTCATCTTTTGTGCAACTTTCCGCCACTTCGGGAGGAGTGAAGGACATCAAGCTGCTGATTCACAAAGCCGAGGAGTATCGAAAATATAACGGCGAGAAAACAATACTTTTTATAGACGAGATACATCGATTTAACAAATTGCAACAAGACGCGTTTCTGCCCTATGTTGAAAATGGTATTATTATCTTGATTGGGGCTACGACGGAGAATCCATCTTTCGAAGTCAATTCCGCTCTCCTCTCTCGTTGCCGCGTGTTTGTTTTAAAGTCTCTTTGTTCAGAGGACATAGAGGTTATTTTAAAAAAAGCGATTACGGACAAAGAACATGGTTTCGGCAATCTGAAGATTACTATTGGTGAAGAAACGGTACGTTTTCTATCTCGGATGGCCAATGGTGATGCTCGAACCGCGCTAAACGCGCTCGAACTTGCCGTACATTCCTTTACTGACGATACGGACGCTATTCAAATAGACGAAAATCTCATTAAAGAATCATTACAAAAAACGCATCTCATATATGATCAACAAGGAGAGGAACATTACAACATTATTTCCGCGTTGCATAAATCCATGCGGGGCGGTGACCCCGATGCCTCTCTGTATTGGCTTGGCAGAATGTTAGAGGCGGGGGAGGACCCGCTTTACGTTGCGCGGAGACTCATACGCTTTGCTTCGGAGGATATCGGCATGGCGGACCCGCAGGCGCTTGTACAGGCGGTTGCTGCTTACCAAGCGGCGCATTATATCGGTATGCCCGAGTGTACCGTTAATCTCGCGCAAGTTGTTGTCTATTTCGCGAAAGCGGAAAAGAGCAATAAGCTCTATACCGCATACGGCGCGGTTCGGCACGATATAAAAGAATTCCCAAACGAAGGGGTCCCGCTTCATTTACGAAACGCACCAACAAAATTGATGAAAAATCTGGGATATGGCAAAGGATATAAATATAATCCGGAGTTCAAAGAACCGATTGAACAAGAGTATCTTCCAGAGAAACTGAAGGGGAGAAAGTATTTTCCCAATCAATGATTATTCGCTTAATTCAGTGCGAATCGAGTAGCTTTATTGGGTAGCAAACTTGATGATTTGTTTAAGTAAAATGAATTGAATGTAAATGTCTGATGATCAGTAGATATTCAATAAGAGGGGATACGAAAACCTTTTTTTCTACAAAATTCGTCAGTTAGCGAATTTTGTTTTGGGTATGTAAACGCCCTTGTTGTTGCAAAACGTGAAAAGAAATAATATAGTGGAATTGTCGCCCATGTTTTAAAAAAGAAACGTTTGCTCTTGAATCCAAAGAAGGGCGACGGTTCCAGTAGCGCTTAACCGTTTGGTAAGCAATACACTATTGGGCGACAACCGTCGTCCTTTTTTGGTTGCGGTGGTATTATAAAAATATAAACATAATTTATACTACTATGGAGGAAAAAAGCATTAATAAAAACGTTTTTGATAAATTCACGAATCAATATGCACTCTCGAAAACTTTACGGTTTGAGTTGGTGCCTGTGGGGAATACTCAAAAAATACTTGAGGATGAAAATGTGTTTGAGAAAGATAGAATTATTCGTGAAAAATATGAAAAAACAAAACCGTATTTTGACCGACTGCATAGAGCGTTTATCAAAGGATCTTTAGCTGGTAAAAAGATAGAAGGGTTAGATGAATATTTTGACGTATTTGAAAAATACCAAAAGAACAAAAAAGATAAAAATATAAAGAAAGACTTTGATACAAAGATAAAAGAATTAAGACAAAACCTAAATAATCATTTTAATACCCAAGAACTTTTCTCGGAAAGCGTATTCGGTCTTTTGAAAGAAAAATACGGAAGCGAGGAAGATTCTTTTATCAAAGATGAACAAGAAAATTTTATTTTAAATAATAAGGGGGAAAAGGTCTCTATTTTTGACGAGTGGAAAGGATTTACCGGCTATTTCACAAAATTTCAGGAAACACGCAAAAATTTCTATAAAGACGATGGTACCGCAACTGCTGTGGTAACCAGAATCGTTGATGATAATTTATATCGATTTTGTGAGAACCTTCAACTTTTTAAGTCTATTAAAAACAAAATTAATTTTGAAGAAGTAGGGAAAACGTTTGGTGTAAAATTAGAGGATATTTTTACAATAGAATCTTACAATCAGTACTTGCTTCAAGATGGCATAGATATCTACAATACTATTTTAGGTGGTAAAACGTTAGAAAACGGCGAAAAGGTCAAGGGATTGAATGAGATTATAAATAAGTATCGACAAGACCACAAGGGAGAAAAAATTGCCTTTTTCAAGACGCTCGATAAGCAAATTTTAAGTGATAAAGAGCGCCCTGATTTTATCGAAAGTATAAAAGATGATGGTGAACTGTTGGTTAAACTCAAAGAATTTCATAATTCTGCGGAAGAGAAGACAGCCGTACTAAAAAAATTGTTTGGAGAATTTGTCGAAAATACTAGTGCGTTTGATTTAACGAAGATATACATCAGCAAAGAGGGAATGAACACTATTTTATTGAAGTGGATGGATTCCGAAGGAAAAGACAATTTTGAACGGATACTTTTTGAACAAAACAAAAAGGAGAAACTGATCAAATTTGATAAGGATACAAATGCGTATAAGTTCCTGGACTTTATCGCGTTGTCATATTTGCAAATCGCTTTGGTAGAAGGAGATTTTGAACATAAAGAAATATGGAAGGAAAAGTATTATCGATCTGAAGAAAACAGAAATGCTTTTATAGACAAGAATTCGCATATCTCTTTGTGGCAACAATTTCTACAAATATTTGCTTATGAATTTGGTTCATTATTTAAACATACCTATCAAAAAACAAATGATGGCAAGGTAACTGTTATTGATGAAGGATATGATATATACAAGGAGAGTTTCGAGAAGCTGATTGATCGGGATCAAGCAAACTTTGCAGTGACCGCAGACGATAAACTGATCATTAAAAATTTTGTTGATAATACGCTTTGGATATACCAAATGGCGAAATATTTTGCAATTGAAAAGAAGCGTAAATGGTTGGGATCAGATTATGAAACAGATGCAAACTTTTATGAACACATCAAATATGGTTTTAGAAGTATATTCTATGCAGATGCATATAAAAGAATAGTCAAAGAACGTATGCTATTGCAAAGTTACCTGACTCAAAAACCATACAGTACTGATAAGTGGAAGTTGAATTTTGAAAATCCAACCTTGGTAGATGGGTTTGATAAGAATAAAGAAGCAGACAATTCGGCTGTCATCCTGAGAGGGGATGATTATTATTACTTAGCGGTGATGAAAAAGGGTAATAATAAAATCTTCGATGATAGAAACAAAAAATCATTCTTGGAAAATATTGAGAATGGAAAGTATGAGAAAATGGTATACAAACTTTTACCTGGGGCAAGTAAGATGTTGCCAAAAGTTTTTTTTAGTCAGAAAAATATTGATTACTATGCGCCTTCTGATAGGATTTTTGAAATAAGAAATTGTGCGTCACATACAAAAAATGGTATTCCTCAAAAAGGTTTTAAAAAAAAAGAATTTAATATAAATGATTGTCATGAAATAATTGATTTTTTTAAACAATCAATATCAAAAAATGATGATTGGAAGTGTTTTAACTTTCAGTTTTCTGATACGAAAAAGTACAAGGATACCAGTGATTTCTATCGAGAAGTAGAAGATCAAGGATACAAAATAAGCTTTGAAGAGGTGTCAAAGCACTATATTAAAAACAAGAACAATGCCGGCGAGTTGTTTTTGTTTAAAATACACAACAAAGACTGGAACCTGAAGGATGGAACTAAAAAGGCTGGAAGTAAAAATGTTCACACATTGTATTTTGAACAAGTATTTTCCGATGAAAATAAGAAAAGTAATTTCCCTATAAAGCTAAATGGTGAAGCGGAGTTGTTTTATCGTCCTAAAACAGATGAACAAAAGTTGGGATACAAACCTGATTCAAAAGGAAATAAGGTTGTAAATCACAAGAGGTACGCTGACAATAAAACGTTTTTTCATGTGCCAATAACATTAAATCGCACTGCGCTTAGGGCTCGTTACTTCAACCAAAAAATAAATGAATTTTTGGTTGGTAACCCGGGTATAAATATTATCGGTGTTGATCGGGGAGAGAAGCACCTAATCTACTATGCAGGTATTGATCAGCAGGGTAATTTGCTCAAAAATAAGGAAGGTAACACGGTGCTTGGCAGTTTGAATACGATTAATGGAGTTGATTATCATAGGAAATTGGAAGAGCGGTCAAAGATCAGAGAAAAAGCACGACAGGATTGGCAGGAGATCGAAAACATCAAAGACCTCAAAAAAGGATACATATCATTGGTAATAAGGAAACTTGCCGACCTGATTGTTGAACACAATGCTATTTTGGTTTTTGAAGATCTTAATATGCGTTTTAAGCAAATACGAGGTGGTATCGAAAAAAGTGTGTATCAACAGTTGGAAAAGGCACTGATCGATAAACTAAACTTTTTGGTGAATAAGGAAGAAAAGGATCCCGAACAAGCAGGGCATTTGCTCCGTGCGTATCAGTTGACTGCACCGTTCACCACATTTAAGGATATGGGCAAGCAAACAGGAATTATGTTCTATACGCAAGCAAGCTACACTTCTAAAACTTGTCCCGAGTGTGGTTTTCGCCCAAATGTGCGATGGGATGGGGCTGATCTCATAAAAAAATTTGAAGATAAGAAAATTGACATCGTATATACTGGAAAGCATTTCACGATTTCTTATTTGCTATCTGATTTTATTAAAGATCAGAACCCTTCAAAGCGAAACAATATATTGTTTGCGGGCAAAAAGAAAAAGGAAGAATTTGTACTCAATACGCAAAAGGCAATGCGGTATAAATGGTATAGGAGAGCATTGCATGACATATCTCTTAATAAAGGTGAGGAAAAAATGAAATCACAAACAGAAACAGGGATGATAATCCAATATAACATTACTGACTGTCTAAAGGGTCTGTTTGAGAGAAGCGGTATTGACTACAACAGCAATATTGTTGAACAAATTAAAAACAAAAGGGAAGAATTGCCAAAAAAGTTTTATGACAATTTGAGTTTTTATCTTCATTTGCTTACGAATACCCGAAGTAGTATTTCCGGAATAGAAGTTGATCACATAAATTGTCCACATTGTGGTTTCCATAGTGATTCTGGATTCAAGGGGGCGCAGTTTAATGGAGATGCTAACGGTGCATATAATATTGCACGGAAGGGAATATTGGTTCTGAAGAAAATCAAACAATATAAAAAAATTAATTCTGGCTTGGAGAAAATGAATTGGGGTGATCTGTTCATTGATATAGAAGAATGGGACAAGTTTACACAGAGATAAATGGAATCCTACATCCCCATATCTAAAATAAACGATTTCCTATATTGTCCGCTTTCTTTGTATTTGCATAGCATATACGAAGGATTTGATGAAAAAATGTACCATCAATCGCCACAGGTAAAAGGACGCATTGCTCACGCAAACATTGATGACGGGCAGTATTCAACCGAAGCGAGGTATTTACAAGGAATCATGGTATATAGCGAAAAATACGGCATCCTTGGGAAAATTGATATCTACGACAAGCAAGAAAAAGCGCTTATTGAACGCAAGAGAACAGTAAAACATATCTACAAAGGATACCTGTATCAACTGTACGCTCAAAAAGCATGTTTGGACGAAATGGGTCATCCTGTCGAAAAAATGTATGTGCATTCATTAACAGACAATAAACGGTATCTCATACCATTTCCAAATGAAAAAGAATGGAAAACATTCGAAGATACCATACATGAGATACAAACATTCGATATACGAAATTACTTACATCATCGATGCGATAAATGCACGAAGTCGATTTATGGAGAATTAAGTTGGTAAAATATGCTTTCATTGCCTGATTTTAAAGAAAAACAAGTATTGTTTGTTCAAACGGAAAGGGGGATAGATAATACCCTAAAATTTTGTAATGATAATATTGTGTTTAAAAAAGATGGAAAAATCATCAACCGTGCGTCATGTCATCGAGTGTTTTCTGTTTTTGTGGTCGGAGATATAACAGTAACAAGCTACCTAATGCAGAAAGCGCGGGATTATGGTATTTCGTTCTTTTTCTTAAAACATAATTTGGAGACATATTCTTCGATTTTAGCGCAAGCGGAAGGGAATTACTTACTTCGAGAGAAACAGTACAGCATGACAACCGAAAAAGAACTTACTATCGCGAAAAAAATTGTTGAAAATAAAATACACAATCAAATTCGGCTTCTAAATAGTAAAAAAAGGATAAAAGATATTCACGTGGCAAAAAGAGAATCGTCTGAAAAAGTTATGAATACGGAAAATGCACAATCGTTGTTGGGAATAGAGGGAAATGCGACAAAAGAGTTTTTCCCTGTGTACTTTGAAGAAATTGGGTGGTATAGACGACTACCGCGAGTGAAACCCGATGAATGTAACGTACTGATGGATATGGGATATTCGATGCTTCATAATATCGTAGACTCTCTTCTGCGATTGTATGGATTTGATACATTTAAGGGATGCTATCATCGATTATTCTTTCAACGGAGATCGCTTGCGTGCGATATTATGGAACCATTTCGATGTATCATTGATCGTAAAATCCTTACGATGTTCAATCTCGGTCAGGTTGATAAAAAAGATTTTAAGGTTATAAAAGGAGCGTATTCGCTCTCATATAAAGCAAGTCCGAAATATAACAGATTATTACTTGAAACGATTATGGAATACAAAGAAGATATTTACGGATATATTAAAGGATTTTATCGATATGTAATGGATGATTCGGTCAATCCTTTCCCCTCATTTAAGATAAAACGATAATCATGTTGATAGTCGCATACGATTTTGTTTCAAATAAAACGAGGGCACAATTTTCCAGGTTTCTCAAAAAATTCGGGAGGAAAATACAGTATTCAATATTCGAGATAGAGAACAGTCCCCGTATTTTACAGAACATCTTGGATGAGGTAGAATATAAGTACAAGAAACGATTTGAAGATTCTGACAGTATTTTGATATTTTCCGTATGCGAGGGGTGCCAAAAAAAGATCGCTCGTTATGGATATGCAAAGAATGAAGAGAAAGAAGTGGTAGTATTTGAATGAC
>JAZDFH010000008.1:0-21420 GCA_043808035.1 bacterium
AGTTCGACAAGCGTAAATCCTTTTTTTGTTTTCATTATTACGAAACACGTGCATACTCCTTCTCTGTTCTGAATGACTCAAAAAACAAAAAAGCGGTTGCACAATTTTTTTTCGACTTTTTTTCTTTTTTTTAATCTATAGTCGTAGTTGTATAACTACGTCTATAGTATTATATCTTAATACAAAGTTTATACATATACTATACTTGTATAAAATAAAAATCTTTGAGTATTTGTTGTTGCCTTTCAAAACTAAACCGAATACTATAAATACCAGTATATATGATTGCCGTTGCTAAAAAATTTCTCTATGCAGTTCCATTTACTGTCGCAATTGTTTGCGCGACACTCTACTACCCATACATTGGAGGAAAAGCGTTATTCTTTCGTTTCATTATAGAAGCCACCACACTCCTTATTATGATTGCATGGGCGCAAGGAGATCTATTATTCAAAGAAAACATCCGCCATAGATCTTTTGTCGTTACAATAGGCATCTTTCTCGGAATTTTTATTATTGCAACACTATTCGGCATAGATCCGAAATTGTCATTTTGGTCATCGTTTGAACGAATGGATGGGGTATTCCAAATGATTCACTATGGAATATTGTTTTTCTTACTCATACTGCTCTTCAAAAAAGAACATGAATGGCAAAAAATTTTTTTCTTATCAGTCATTGCGGGGCTTCTCGTTATACTCGCGGTTCCAATTATAACCACGCTTCACGGTGCACCACAATGGGACATTCTTTTTTCACATAATCGATTCATTGGATCTCTCGGTAACGCATCATACGTTGGTTCATATTTTCTTTTCTCCTTTTTCTATATCGGAATGCTTACCATTCATCACTTTCAAAAAAGAAAATCTTTACTGAACATACTATTTTTAGGGATATGCACTATTATATTTTTAATATTCCTTATTCTCACGCAAACCCGCGGAGCAGTCTTAGGTCTCGGTGCAGGCATTATGGCAACTTTATTTTTTCTTCTATTCTCGGGACAAAAAAAGGTTAAAAGCATTTCTCAAAAAATCTTATTGTCCATAATCGGAATCAGTGTACTTATTTCTGCAGGAAGCTTTTTTCTTCCGAAAAATTATTGCCCGATATGTCAACGATTCATAACTCTCTCACCTACAGATAATACAAACAAACCACGAATCTTAATATGGCAAACCGCACTCGAATCTATTAAAGATCATCCTTTATTGGGATGGGGACCTGAAAATTTCTACGCGGCATTCAACGCACGATTCAATCCTAATCACTTTAATCCACAAAATCCCGAAGGATCAGAAATACGTGTTGATCGTCCCCATAATATCTATCTGCAATATTTTGTTGATGCCGGCATAATCGGCTTCTTGAGTTTTATCGCTCTCTTCGTCATATTATACAAAGATCTTTTCACATTACTGAAAAAGAAAAACGTCCTCCCTGTAGCAGTATTGTATCAAGCCGCCATTATTTTTGGATTTTCGATTGCATACCTCGTAAGCGCGTTCTTCTCTGTTGAGGCATTACCAACAACATTTAACCTTTTTATATTTTTTGCATTTTGTTCTTGGTTTTTCTACCACTATAATCAAAATCCTGACACGATATGACAAAAACACATCGTTTGATAATTTTCATATTTTCCATTTTTATACTTTTTATGTCCTGCTATTGGGGAATAGTCCTCCCTTACTCCAAATTACGAATCACTCTCCGTAATAAATATATTCTTACATCCGTTCAATCGCCTGAAGCACTTTATAAACTTGTTGGTGATACTTTTCACTCTTATTCTCCTATCGACGACCGAGAAGCAATCTTCGATTATCTCATACAACTGTGCAAAATTATGAAATCGCAACAAGATCAAAAAACAACCGAATTCCTTATTGCGGTCGCTGACGAAAACATTGCTCCATTACTTGGAACAAAACGAGAAAAAAGATTCGGTCACAATCTTTTTCAGATGGGAATGCTTTATAAACTCGCATATAATAATACCGAGGATGGAACCTATTTTAGAAAAAGTGTCGACTACTTCAACGCCGCGCTGGAATACAATCCCAACCATCCGGGTGCTTTATATAATCTTTCATATATCTACTACGAACATGGCGATACCGAAAATGAGGCAAAAATCGCCGCACGCGTCATCAAATTATGGCCAAATGATCAAAAATTTCGTTCTTTTTCTAAAGATGAACCGCAAAAATCAGAATAATTCTATATCCTTATTGCAAAAGACGTTCATAAACTAAAACCGTCTCTTGCACCATACGATCAATCGTAAAATATGCTGCCCGAACCTGTGCCTGGATTGCATACCGTTCTCCTTCTTCTTTATTACTTGCCATATATGCAATCGCATGCGCTATATCCTCGGCTTTTTGGGAAGAAACGAGCATCCCCGCTTTTCCACCATCAAGAATTTCTTTATTACCACCAACATCCGTTGCAATAATCGGTATTCCAGCCTGTAATGCCTCGATAAGAGTATATGAAAGTCCCTCCTTCACCGAAGAACATACATATATATCAAATGCTCGTAATAATTGGGCGGCATCAGGAACACTGCCAATCAAAAAAATCGTATCCTGAAGATGAGCATCCCGTATCTTTTGTTGTAACAAACTACGCTCTTCCCCTTCTCCGATGATACAAACCACTATTTTTGTTTCGCATTGTTTTTTATAGCGCCGAACAGCCTCGATAAGATAAGAAAATCCTTTCGTTCGATACAAATTACCGATCGAGCCGATATAGAGACCATAACCATTCGGCACTCCATAATGCTCGATATTTTTTCGTGCCACTGCTTTCGACAAAAAAGATATTACACCAATCCCATTCAAAACAGTTGTTAACTTCTTTTTTGATACGACATGCCTACGCCGAGAAATGAAATAGTCATTATGTGAAACACATATCACTTTGTCTTTAAAAAAAGATGTCTTCCGTTCCAGTGCCCAATAAAAAAATTTCTTCCACAGTGAAAGAGGTTCGCAAAAAACCCAACCGTGAGCGGTATAAACGACTTTTATACGTATCCTTAAAAAAAACCGTACAAAAAAGCAGCTACATGATCCAATAACGGAAACCTTTGAACTGTTCAAATGAACGACATCAGGGCGCACTTTCCGAAGCAACGAGATCATTTGAAAAAATGCTCGTATATCATTTATGAACGAAATCCGACGAACTAAATATGAAACCGAATAGAAAGGTATGTTCGACTCTTTTAATCGTTGTGCCAATATCCCATCATCTCCTTGTTCTCCGCCGGCGACACACACGTGCCACGAATCACGGAGCGCATACGCCATATCAAAAACATATCGTTGCGCCCCTCCCCATTCGGACTGTGTGATGATATACAAAATTGTTTTTTTTCTCATCCTTTGCATATTTGAAGACTTGCTAATGCCACATACCAACTATATTCGATGCCACACCACATAACAATATAATCTTTTAAACAGAGTCATTCATTCTCTATTAAAGACTCAACGATGCCAAGCCCTTGCAGAGCATGACACGGCCGTGGCATAAGCAGCTAGGAGTAAATCCGTATATATTCCAGACCAAAAACTGATAGCACAATGAGCTTAACGACCGCCCTCGCGCTATGTTACACTTTTGAAGCCCGATAAGGCCGTTGTTAAATAGTTGGGATCACAACGCTGATATCGGAAAAAGTATAAAAAAATTTATTGAAACAAAATTTTAAAAATAGATTTTAACAAACGACCAATCATGTCTATAGATAAACAAAATCAAAATGACACCAAACACTGCATTGTATGTGATGCTGAAGCTGTCCGTACGTTTAAAGGGATGAGCGGTTATGTGGATGGTACTCTGTATGACGTTTATGAGTGTACGAGCTGCCTGACATCATTTGTTGACCCGATGAGCAACCTGAAAGAAGAATATGATATTATTTATGGGAAGGATGCTACAAAAGATTCTGCAACGGATTATTATTACTATCTTGCCCATGGTGTAAAAAAATTACGGAATCCACTCAAAGATCTTGGAAATTATAGCGCAATATTCTGGGGCGTAGTAAGGGCTCTCAAAGATAAAAGGATAAAACAAGGGTCAAAAATATTAGAAAATGGATCAGGACTGGGCTATCTTACTTACGCGTGCAACAAAGCAAGGTACGTATGCGAAGGATTAGATTGTTCTAAAACAGCAATAGATTTTGCGAAAAGTTTTTATGGCGGGATTCATACACAAGGGACAATAGAAGATTTTGCGAAAAATCATGAAGGTGTATACGATGTTGTTATCGCAACCGAGGTCATTGAACATATCGTGGACCCGAATATTTTCATTGAAAATAGCCTTAAAATTTTGAAGCCCGGTGGAGTATTGATCTTCACGACACCCATCAAAGACATTCACCCCAAAGGTACCATTTGGGAAACGGAACCCGCACCGGTGCACTTGTGGTGGTTTACTGAAAAAGGTATAGCGTCTATCGCGAAACGTTTCAACACTGAAGCACAGTTTGTTGATTTTACAGAGTATACAAAAAATAAAATTTGGAACGTACACACGGGAACCGCACACACTCCCCCGAATAAAGGTCCAGTGGTTGATAAAAAAAGACATTTTATAACACGCAGAAAAAAAGGTTACAAAGAAATGGTTATGCGTATACTACCGGCATGGATGTACATAAAAATTGTGTGCTTGTATCACAATCTTAAATTTTTACAGAGAGATACAGTATCAACGAGGTACATGTACGGTATGTGTGTAATTATAGAAAAACCATAATTTGAAAAGTATTTTAGGTGTTACTATTTGTTATAAAAAGTTTTTAATTCTTTCAATTGATGCTCTATAGAATCAAGCTCCCTATCTGATTCGAGACATTTATTCACGGTTTCAGATACTTCAAATTCAAAAATTTTTATATCTTTATTGTAAATATTTTTGATGATCTTTAACACATTATATTTACTCATTATTTTTTCTGTTCCATATTGATTCAGTGCAGGTGATGTATCCCATTTGTCTATCAATTGTTCACATAATTTTGCCCACTCAAGTGTCGTTATGCCGTTCCAATAATGATTAGCATATCCATTTACTGAATCAGATGAATTTAAAAACCAATCAAGAAGGGCAAAGTGCGAGCTTATTTCATGCCCGATTATTGACGTTCTTATCATTTTTGTATTTTTAAAATTGTCTTCAATCAGTTCGGAAATTTCTGATTTACTTCTACTATAATCATCGACTGCATCTCTTCCGTCGGTTTTTTTATATTTTATATCGCTCGAAATTCTACCCGAAAATTCACAGTCAGTAGAAGGATGTACTATCTTTTTACCCAGTGTTTCCAAAAAAGCGGGCAAATCGATATTCACTTTTTGATAGTCAGAAACATCAGGCTTTTTTTGAGGTATTATTCCAATACAATTGATTATAAAATCAACATCCGCACCTTTAAGAATTTCTTTAAAAATGGCGCTGTCCCACTTTTCATCTGTAGTTGTTATCGTATAATCCTCTTTCGTGTTGAAATACTTCAAAACCGCATTCCCAAGCATCCCCCGATGTCCAAGTATGAATATTTTTCGTTCCATTTATATATATTGAACAGGCTTAAAGTAGTTATTTTTATCCAGATATTCTTTCAACTCTCTCTTGGAGAGAGTACAGTCATCGGAACTAAGACCTGTTAATGGCAACTTAACGCTATCAAAAATCTTACGATAATGAATGAAGTACATATCATTTTCTTTATCGAAATTCGTTCTGGCAGTTTCGTAGTAAGAGATCATTTGTTCGTGAGATTTTTCTGATGTTCTCGGCGACCCGATCTCCCATATGAGTCCGAATACTTCAGTATATATTTCAAATAAGTCTTTTACTCGAAACGATTTCAAATTCGGAACTATGTTATAACCGGTGTGATTTAAAGCAACTTCTATGCAATCGATAGCTCTGTCGATATCAATCATAAATCTGGTCATATCTACACCATACAGTTTAAGTGTGTATTTATTTTTTATGGAATCCCAAATAAGAGGAATGATTGACCCTGTCGAGTTAACGACGTTCCCATAAATAACAGAAGAGAGTCTGGTTTCTTCTTTTTCAGCATTCACGATGAACGATTCTCCCGCTACAAATTTCATCGAACCATACAATGTGGTTGCGTTCCTACTCTTGTCCGATGAAATAAAAGTTGCCGCTTTTAACTTATTATTGATAGCGGCTTTTCTTGAATTCAACGCTCCCAATACGATAACCTGTATCGCCTCGCTCACGTTTTGGTCAACAGCTTCAATCTGTTTAAGAGAAGCGGTAAAAATACCTATTGTATGACCTTTCATGGACTCGTTCAACAAATCATAATTCCTAATATCACCTATGATACAATTTACCTTTGGAAATTGTTTTTTGAGGTAATAATGTTTAGCCTCATCACGACTAAAAACGGTGATTCCATTATTATCGTAGAACCTTTTTACAAGCTGTTTCCCAAGATATCCCGCTCCTCCTGTTATGAAGATTCTTTCATTTTTCATGGATTACTTTATAGGTTAATAAAATCACTCTCATAAAAATATAACATATAGTTACACGAGATAGTAGCACTTTCCGCAGCTATACACAATGTAATAAAAATTATTCTATCGCCTTGGAATAAAACTCACTTTCCCTTATAGATGCGCAGGCAGTTTCTTCTTTTGTGTCCTATTTTTGTAGTGTATACTAGCGGATATGAGTAGTATTTATCCGAAGGTGACCGTTGTTACAATAATGTTTGGAGATAGGTGGAAATTCTTATCACAAGTAGTGACTGCTGTCATGAGAGATCTGTATGTGACCAAAATGGTAATTGTCGATAATGGATCAAGTAATAAAGAGGATATAGAAAACGGTACTAAAGAATACGGAGACAAAGTAACTGTTCTGCGACAAGAAAAAAACCTCGGTTCAGCAGGTGGGTTCTCTATCGCTCTTGATTACGCTCGTGGGACCGACTGTGATTTTGTTTTTATCCTTGATGACGACTCTGTCCCTGAAGACGGTGCAATTGCCTCGTTTATGGAAATTATGAAACTTTTCCCTGATCAAAAGGTTGTATTATCTGGAAGTCGTTTTAATGTATTAAATAATAAAGAATATTTTTATCAACCATCCATCCTTAACGAGAGTGTACGAGGAACCTTTTTTGAAGTGCTTAGCCTAAAAAAATTCGTTCATTTCCTAAAACTTTTGTTAGGGAAATATAAAAAGCCTAAAAAACGCGGTCCATTTATCCCAATTATTCCAACCGAAGGGTTTATCTACGGTGGGACATTTATTCCGATCGAGGCGGTACGAAAAGCGCCATTACCTGATAAATCACTTTTCCTTTACGGCGATGACATCGAGTATTCATGGAATATAAAACAACTCGGATATAGCACGTATCTATGTTCTGTGCCGCGTATTTGTGATGTAGATTTGACGTTTGGCGCCAACGATTCCCATATTTTTGGTCAATTCGACCCGTCAACTAAACCCTTTAGAGTGTATTATCGCATAAGAAACATGGTTCGTCTTTCTATTAAACACAGCAAACAATTACCACCTGTTCTTTTTTTTAACATTTTCTTTTGGATACTGGGATTGCTTATATTAGGATTATTTAAATTTGGCCCAACGCCAACATACTTTAAACGTGCAAAATTGATAGTTCTTGCTATGTACGCCGGATATTATCAAAAGTCAAAAATTACAAAGAAATTGGAAGAATCTTTTTTTAGTCGTACTGACTAAAAATATAATCTTTGTTCTGGTACATGGTGCTCTCAAATTTGTCCCGACGTTGTTTAACAACAAGAGGGACGTAATGAAAAAGTTTTAACCCCTTTCTTATACGTGCGACATTCTGAATTCTGTCCGCCGGGTATATAAGTTTTTCTTGAACAGATAAAAGCTTTTCAATACCTTCTCGTGTTACAAGATAGCAGCCCGCTAAATACATGGGACGGTAAAAACGCGCAGGTTTGCCATGTAAAAATATTTTTTTGTAGATCATATCTCGCGATCCTTCGACTATTGAAAATATAACAATGCCTACAAACTTTATACCATAAAGCGGTATCCTAAAATACAGTGCTGTAGTAGGTCTTTTTTTAAACTGTTCTTGTAATAAGAATAACCAAAGTTTTATAAATTTTAATCCAACAGTCGGATAATTAAACGAGAGGTACTCCAAATTGGTTTCTTTGAATTCTCTTTTATGCAACTCCTCGTCAAGTATCTGTTTGAAATTCGAAGGGAGCTCAACGTCGTCTTCTAAGATAAGAACATAATCAAGCTGTTCCCTAAAGGCTTGTTCCAAAACTGATTTATGAGATAATGCGCAACCTTTCTCTACTGCGGCCAGAGGAGAACCATTGAGTCGCAGTGACATCGCTTCATCGTAGATAACGCTAAAGTCATATGTTCTGCCATCAATGCCTTCTTGGATCTCGAACGGCATACCAAGAGTTTGTAATTGATTGGTCATAAACACTAATCTCTCCGGGCTTTTCTTCATATTAATGAGGAAAGTTTTGAACTTCATATAAGTACAGTTTATAAAATCTTTTTAATTTCTCTAAACGCGAGGTCAAAAAATTGACCGGTATCCCATGCGGTATATCCGAGTTGTGTAAGGTCAAAAACTAGAACCTTGGCTGCGCTTCCCATTGATACCAAGACAAGAATTTCGTTTTTAGACACACCTTTTGTACCAATGAGAGATAGTAATGATTCTTTGATCATATCATATTTCTGCCATGCGTCACTCGCAGGCGCTTCAAGAAGTTCGGTTGTTCTGCCCAATGCTACGTCTCGGAACCTCTCTATGCCAGAAGTTAAAATAATAATGTGCTTTTTAAGAAAAAAATATTTGAGTTTTTGAAAATCAAGTCGAGTGTTGTATCGTGGTGTAAAACAGAGAGCGCTGCCATAAATAACATCTTTATGATAATAATCCTTTAAGAAAATTTTTGAGTTTGTCCAAAATTGATACTGTTCAGGTATCCCCTCCCGTTCAAAGTCTTCTTTTGTTTTCAAAATGAATTCAGGATTGAAGCATACAAGAATACGCGGATCTCGAGAAGAAATAACTTCTCGCAATCTTTTCGCAAGATCAGGAGAGTATTTCTGACGCCAATTCCCGTAATACAAACCAATCCCCTGTAACATATCAAAAAGTTCATCGCCAAAACGAACGATTGATTTGTTATGGGTTATAATGTCATCAATAGTATGTTCATAATCAAAAAATTTGAAATCCTTATAATACGGCAATTGTTTATCGGCAATACGATTGTAATGCAGTCTTTTTTTGAGGAATGGCAATAATGCTTTGGGATTGTCTAAAAATTTCTGAAGTCGATTTTTCCATATGCATATATCGCTCATACAATCTATATTGTACCACGTCTGATGTCTCATTTTTAGCTTGATGAGATATGGTTGTGATATTATTATACGCAGTATGTCACATAAAAACGTTTCTCAATATAATCCTTTTGTTTCGATCGCCCTTACCACATATAATGGCAAAGAATTCCTAAGAAAACAGCTTGATTCACTTCTTTCTCAAACATATCGGAATTTAGAAATCGTTATCAGTGATGATGGAAGTGATAATGAAACTATCGCTATTCTTAACGAATATGTGGCTCGGGACAAACGAGTTAGATGGTCAAGAAGTCCGTTACCACGAGGGTTTATTAAAAATACTGAAAACGCGATTTCACTATGCAAAGGGGAAATCATATTTTTATGTGATCAGGACGATATTTGGTATGAAAACAGGGTTAGTCTTCACGTTGCTGCGTACAAAGATCCTCGTGTCTTCTGGGTTTATAATAAACTCGTATTAGTTGATGAACATGATAAAAAAATTGGATTCCTTGAAGACACTATCAATGATTATTACAAAAAAGAAAGAATGAAGCTGTTGTATTATACGTGGGGGTCATGCATTGGTGGAGCGATGACATCATATCGCGCGTCTATTCTTCATAAGGCGATGCCCATCGGTAGATATTGCCCGGCACACGATTCATGGATACAGCTTGCGATATTCCCTTTAAAACCGTTTTTTATAGATGAGGTATTACAAGTATACAGGCAACATAACAGTAATGAAGTTGGTTGGGGGAAAAAGCAAACAATGAAAGAGCTAAAGAGAAAAAAACAAGAAGCAATTTCCGATAATATGCGATATCTAAAATATCTGCCAGAAAACAAGAATCTTCAATTATGGAAAAGAATATTCTTCAATATTGTTTATGTGGCAAAACGAATACGTGGGATGTTCACTACTTTACGCACATAACAACAGCCACTTCATCATGCCCAGGAGAAAACACATGCAGCCATCCGAGAGCGAACCAATAGAACTCCTTTATAAGACGATGGTGTAATCCTCTCTTAGTGGCCGGCAACGCATACACACTTATGGTAGTACTTTTTGTAAGAGCCGCTGACTGGTTCAATATATAGAACGTTCCTTGTAGAGAGGAAAAACTTTTAACTCTCTCAAAGCCTGACTTTTCTCCAAGTGTGGCCAATGATCGCGGCGTAAATATATGCAGATGGTGAGGTGTTTCGAGACCTCGCCAGTTCCTGCCATAATATCGATGGCCTCTTGAGCACGCGTTGGGAGTTAAGATAATCATCAAACCGTTTTTTTTAAGTATTCTGCGACATTCACGAAATAAATCTGTTGGAGATGGAATATGTTCTATAACATGATTCATCAGTATCGCGTCAAAACTCTCATCTCTAAACTTTTGTGAGAATAAATCTCCATGGTACACTTCCAGGCCTTTTCTTTTTGCATGCGCAAGAGCAACCTCATCAAAATCAACCCCGACAACTCGCCAGCCTTTTTGTTGCATGGTGAACATAGCACTTCCACTACCACAACCGACATCAAGCAGTGTTCCTCCATTATCGGATGGTAAATAAAATATATTAGCGGCTTGAGTATCTCTCCATGCGGGATGAATATAAGCGAACATCCCCAATAATGTATCTGTAAACGAGGTTAAATCAGATTTATAGCCATACTTGGCATGAAGATATGCTTTTCTAATACGTTCAAAAATCGGATGACGCGGATTATATCCATTGTTCCATGATTGTTCTTCTTCATGTGTTGAATAATGAGCGTAAAGTTGATAGAGAGACTCCTCCGTTGGGGCGGGATCAAGCCAAAGAGTGCCGCAAGTGTGTCCTGAACACCTTTTCATAGTCCACTCCCCCGGAGTGTTAAAGAAACGGTCAATTAGTTTTCGGTATACTATGATTCCCTCTGAATGACACACGGGACAAAGTGCGCGTAGACAGGTTTTGATACTATTTTCTTGTTTGGCATATGTGTTCATATTTATAAAAGCAAATAATCAGTGTAGTATCATAAAAAAGATCTATATATGGAAACCATTCTGCTTCTTGTCTCTTTGAACAAAAGCAAGGACAACGGTGTAAGTGAATATGATATAAGTGTCGCATAGGCAGCGCCTGCGATTCCGTACACGGGTATCCATAGGATATTTAGCACTACGCTGCAAGCCATGGGCACAAATGCCACAGAGAGAATAATCTTCCTGCTATTCTCCGTAACGAGGTATTGAAATATCAATATTCCTAAAGATGTCCCAATACCTGCCCATATATATATTCGAAGAACGATCACCCCACCCATAAAAGCGCTTCCATAAAGGGTATTCATGATGTACGGAGCAAGGAGCGTTACGGGAACAGCTATGACGACAGCAAGTATAAGAAGGAACATTGCGAGTCTCCCAAGCCGCTTATTATAAATATCATCGGATGTCTTCTTCGCGTTCACGATAGCGGGGTAAAGCGCCGACACTATTATCCCCGGTATAAACGACCAAGCTTCGGATATTCTGACAGCAGAGTCATACAGTCCGACAGCGGATGCATCCATCATATGTTTAATAAGAACTTGATCTATACGTGCGTAGATCAAAGAAAAAGCGCTAAACGCAATAAGAGGAGAACTGTCTTTCAGGAGTGACACAGCGTACCATTTATCAAATTTCCATGACGTTATAGTATCTGCAGTCCTGGTTTCATAAATAAAAATATAGAATATTGCATATAACAATGATTCCATAAGAAGAATAAAAGCAAGGTAGATAACTCCCCTGCCGGTAGCAATGGTTATGATCTTGAGTATGTTTAAAATCAACGCGATAGACACCGCGACAATTGACGGATATTTTGATTCAGCTCTTGATTGAAAATCAAAAAGGATGATCTGAAAAGCATTTAATATAAATGTCCCCGACAATATAAATATAAGAATTTTTGAAACATCGTCTCCTACAACAAAGATGGAAAATAAAACAGATGCGCTCGCGGCAAGAACGCCGGCACACAATTTTATATAAAAAGCAGTGCCGAGAAGAGTCTGTCTTTTTTCTCTGTGTTTGATGAGATCTCTATAAAGAATTCCATCAATACCAAGAGACGCGATAAAACCAAAAAGTCCCACGAGACTCACCGAATAACTCAATTGTCCAAAATTTGTAGGACCGAGATTCCGCGCAATGTAGATAGTCGCTATAAAAGAAATCCCCATTGAGAGAATTCTTGCCCCAAACATCCAAGAGGTATTTTTAAAATATTTCTGAAATCCGGAATGGCTCCATTTCTCTTTAAGATAGGACGTGGAAGGATGCTTCATTATTTGGGCATTTTATCACCTTTGTTACAAACTGTGAATGCGCCTGAATATTTGCTACCATAAAAGCGCCATGGATGTTAGCTTCAACAAGAGTATAAATTTTCTGAAACGCTATCTTTTTCGACATCCAATATACATGTTTACATATATATATGTCTTTTTTTTGAAAGATTTTAGCTTTAAAATTCATTTTTATACCCCCATTGAACTTGCGGAACTTATACAGGAAGGTAAATCAATTATACGATTAGGAGATGGTGAAATTAATTTGTTTCATGGTTTTAAAAATCATTATCATTTTTTTTCTCCAAGCCTTAAAGATATGATTAAAAAAATAATTACATCTTACTCGTCAGAAAGTTTATATATACTTTCTGTCCCTCGTTTTATAAATGTTTCAAATCAAGAACTAAAAATGATTGGCAAGTTAAGTGTGTGGTTGCCTCTTAAAGTTGTCTTTCTCTTACTTTTTCCTAAAAAAATTTCTTATATGGATTCACATAATTTTTACTATGACGAATATTTTGAAAACTTTTTAACTCCTTTGTTTGTTAATAAAAAAATTATTTTTGTTACTAATGGGAAAACAATAAAAAAACAAAAACAAAATACCAAACTGCCATGGAAAGACATTGTTTATATAGAAACACCCGAAACAGATGCGCTTATTTCTTATGACAATATTGTTACTCTTATAAACAAAGAAATTAAAAAACACAATTCTAAAGATGTTGTACTCTTTATTGCAATGGGACCAGTTGGAAAATATCTGATTTATGAATATGCAGATAGAGGATATCAAGGAATCGATATCGGCAAGATTGCCGAGGTGATGTTTACAGGAGAATCTGTTCAGTATTTAATTTAAATAAAATAGTATTCTATGCAAAACTATCTTCCATTTAGAGTAAAAGTAAAGTTTTTTTTAAAAAAAGCTTTACCAATGAAAGCGTTCGATTTTGTTCATTTTTTATGGATAAAGACTTTTGCGTATTTCATTAAAGGTCAGAGCATTCTTTTAAAATATCAGAACCTTTTTCTTTCTAAATATCCAAAAACTGTTCAAGCTGGACCCTTTAAAGGAATGTTGTATGTTGATAAAGCGATAGGAAGTTCTTATTTGCACAAACTTATTGGTTCGTATGAAGCAATACTTCATCCGCATATTAATATGTTTAAGAATAAAGATTTCGACACAATACTTGATATTGGGTCAGCGGAAGGGTACTACCTAATTGGTTTTGGTATAATGTTTCCAAATGCCCATCTTGTCGGTTTTGAGATCGAAGAAGATGGAAGAAATTTGAGCGATAAGATGTATCAAAAAAATAATTTAAAAAATAAAATAACACTACTTGGTGAAGCAACAAAAGAGAATGTTTCTTCTTTTATAACATCTAAAACATTACTTATATGCGATTGTGAGGGAGGAGAGTTGGACATTTTGGATCCAAAAACATTCCCAACTTTTTTAGACATAGATACAGCTATAGTAGAATTACATGATTTTATTAGGCCAGGTATAAAGAAAGTTTTAATAGAACGTTTTGAAGATACTCATAGTATTACGATTGTCCCTTTTGCGCTCGCAAACCCGAAAGAGTTTCCCTTCTTTGCTGATATAAAAAATAAAAAAGATCTTTACGAATTAAGACGTGAACGTGGTTGCCAAGAACAAGAATGGATGATTTTGGAAAAGAAATAAATTCTATTTTTTTATAAAAGATCTGATTAAACGCATCGACATATAGATAACAAAGCTTGGATTTAAGTGTATCTTTCTCTCTTTGCCTTCTTGATATAACAGTTTAAGAGTTTGCAACTGCTTTTTTATTGTTCTTTGTCTGAAGTTCAAGCCTCCCGTTTCGTAACCAAGAGTTTTCGTAGCGTTAAAGTTATGATAAAAAAATGGAGAATGAAGTGACAACTCATAAAAGAACAGCCACTCGTCGCCCTGTTTTATTGTTTTGGGGAAGTAGATGTCTTTAAGCGCATCTTTACGTATACAATGCGTCGCATCGCCTTTGAATCTTTTGGTGATGAGAAAATTCCAAACGTAATTCAATCGTGTGTCATTTTTCGAAATACTCGTAAGAGACACTCCCCCCTTGGTAGCGCGATTGCACATAAACCATGTATCGTTTTCGTATTTTTTGATCAAATCCGAAAATATTTTTAGCGTGTCAGAGGCAAAATAATCATCATCATCGAGAAAAATAACCCAATCGGACTCCATCGATACCAGATCAAGTGCGCGATTACGGGAAAAATTTACACCTTTGTTGCGTTCGTTCTTAATGTATCGTATGCGAGAGTCTATGAAAACATCATCGATATCTTTATATGATTCATCGTCAGGAGAATCATTTATGATGATCATTTCGAAGTCTTGATAATTTTGGCCCATGACCGAAAAAATTGCTCGCCGTAATGCGTTCGCTCTTTTATATGTTGGGGTAATAATACTAAAATAAGGCATAGAATCAAATAAAACCAAAAAGTTTCTTGAGAATTTTCTTAATGCCAAGCATTTCTGCGAGTTTTTTAAAAAATTTATATACCTTAATTTTTTTAAAAAATTTATTAATAGGACTCCCCCACGAATAATGCCATAAGTGTACACCTATCACATCGGAACCAAGGTCTTGACCGTGAAACATTCTAATGGTTTCCATAGTAAAAGGATAGAATGTCTTCGGGGGATATACAGTAACATCTGATTTTCCCTTATATGTTTCAAACACTTTTGACAGTACACGAGGAATAGTGATTATCTCCTGCGGGTTGTTATCGTAATATTGTTTGCATAAACCAATGAAAGGGTGATGTGGCTCACTACCTAAAATACCGGCGCTCAATATCACTGGAGACTCTTCTCCCACCACACACGCATGCGCGACAAGAGATGTAAGAGATTGCAGTAGAAGCATGTCTGCATCAAGATAGAATCCTCCATACTCATATAAAATATACAGGCGGGCATAGTCAGTCACGAATGCCCACTTTTTTTCGTTGTACATACGATAGGCAAATGGAAACTGTCCCACGGGAAAATTGCGTTCGTTCCATTCTTTTATTTCAAAATCCGGACAATATTTTCTCCAACTCTCAATACAATTAATAATTTCGCTGTTTTTGGGATTGTTTCCGAACCAACAGTAATGTATTGTTTTGGGAATCATGGTGATGCTAAGTTATTGGCATTTTCATGTATCTTTTATCCATTATACATTCTTTCCGAATTTTTAGTAAAAATCATGTATCCGCAAAATCACCTGCCTTATTTATAATGATTGTCTTGGAAAGACTTTATAATCCCTTGATGGTTTGGCAAACACCCTCGCCTTCAGATGAAGACTTCAGCATGATAGTAACCACCTTACATGTTAAAAATAAAAAACTTTATTGTTTTTATTATAATAAGCAAATTAAAAATAAATGATTTCTCTTTTAAATAGTAGATATCATATTTTAATTTCTCTCGCGCGTCTTCTATTGACGATCCATACCGATAATTGATCTGTGACCAACCGGTCAATCCTGGTTTGACGATATGCCGCACATCATAATACGGAATATGTTTCCGTAACTCTTTAACGAATTCAGGACGCTCCGGACGCGGACCGACGAACGACAAATCTCCTTTCAAAATGTTGAATAATTGCGGTAACTCATCCACATGAGTGAATCGCAATAACTTCCCTATCATCGTTGTCCGAGGATCATCTTTTTGCGCCCATTGCGGGCCGTTCTTTTCCGCATCCATCTTCATAGTCCGAAACTTATACAATGTAAAATACGTTCCCCCTTTTCCTACACGGACCTGCTTATAAATAATCCGACCTCGAGAGGTACATTTTATTAGAATAGCGACCATACAAAAAATAGGAGAAAACAATCCCAACAATAAGATCGCAAGGGAACAATCAAACATCCGTTCATACGATCCGTATACTTTATTTTTTGAAGCAACCTTCTCGACGAACCAATATTCCTGTATCACTTCGATAGGCACTTTTTGAAATAACATCTCATAAAACGTAACTGAATCAAAAAACTCTTTCTGTGAAGGCAGTATCGTCTCATAAATAACACGCTGTACCATCCCATCCTTTCGAATAAGTGGTAAAGCAACAACAACCACATCACTCTCTCGGAAACAATCAGAGCCCAACATAGCACAGATCTTATGTTCATCAGCTGATGGAGAACAATAAACAAGCTCATATCCAAGATATGGATTTTCTTCAATATAGGCGGCAACAATTGCAAGTTCGGGAGTATCGCCCGCTAAAATGATTTTCGTTCGTGCACCATAGGTGATAAAAAATTTGATCTCCACAACACGAATACAAAAATCAATCAGACCAAAAAAGAAAACGAAAAGTATCAAATTGGTTTTTGGAGTCAACAAA
Source organism: bacterium (assembly GCA_043808035.1). Taxonomy (GTDB): domain Bacteria; phylum Patescibacteriota; class Minisyncoccia; order UBA6257; family Colwellbacteraceae; genus JAZDFH01. The sequence continues at coordinate 17,158 of JAZDFH010000008.1, forward strand.
AACAGAGGTGCCGATATATAAAAAATTATTATTGAGACAAAAACACCAACACTTATCGTGGGAAGAAATACTCTAAACAGATGAGATGCACTTTTATGTACATGCGATTGATATAATCCCGCTATATAAAAAAGCAGTAACCATAATAAAAATAATGCGGAAAAAAGACCGATATGTATCAAAAGATTTTCGCGGATATCCGAAAATGGATATCGCACAAACAACATCGCAAGAAAAGCGGCATACCATGCCACCCCGTCAAGGAATATCATTATGAGTATGCGCACCTTTTTCATAACAAACCCTCTATCTTTTATTCAAAAGATCCTTGGTCTGGATGATCAAGAAATTGTTTTATCTTCTTTATCAAGTCTTCAATCGAAGTCTTCGCTTTTACATAATACCCAACTGCCCCCAACTGTTTCCCTCTTGCAACATCATTTTCTTGACCAAGGTTCGATATAACAACAATCGGCGCCTTATGAATCAATGGATTAGATTGAATCTCCTCCATCACCTCAAAACCAGACTTTCGTGGTAAAATGATATCGAGCAACACCAAATCAAGTTGAGTAGATTCTAATATTTTCAATGCTTCATCGCCATCGTGAGCTTTGATAACTACCACTCCTGCACGCTGAAGGCGAGTTGAAAGTAATTGTGAAAGGAAGACATCGTCTTCCACAAGAAGAACTGTTTTTTGACCGTCTGCCATTTATATTATTCTATGGTTTATATTTCTTTCTTTTTTTAAGTATACCAAAAAAAAGAAAGAAACACCACGATTCAATCTTTTTTTATTGTAGAAAAATTAATACGAATCTTTTTTAGTTGCTCTATACGAGTCGAGACAAAAGGCTCCTCGACTAACACCTCCCCGAAAAAGTTCGGGGTCTATTCTTAAAATTTTAATTGATTCACGCACAGCTTCCGCTACACGTGCCTTGTTACGACTTCGCCCATGTCACCGAACTAAGGCTAATCCGCCAAAAGGCGAACTTCACCTCCTCCCGGCTTCCTTGGCGTGACGGGCGGTGAGTACAAGACTCGAGAACGTATTCACCGCGCCATGGCTGATGCGCGATTACTAGCGAATCCAACTTCATGAGGTCGAGTTGCAGACCTCAATCCGAACTGGGGCCAGCTTTCTGGGATTAGCTCCACCTTACGGTTTCGCAACCCTTTGTACTGGCCATTGTAGCATGAGTGTCGCCCAGGGCATCAGAGGGCCATGCTGATTTGACGTCGTCCCTCCCTTCCTCCGTGTAAAACACGGCAGTCTTCTGTGACACTTGTAACACAGAATAAGGGTTGCGCTCGTTACCCAACTTAATGGAACATCTCACGACACGAGCTGACGGCAACCATGCAGCACCTGTGCTAGCAGTCCCTTGAGAGACGTTTGCTGTTTCTAGCAAACTTCCGCTAGCATTTCAAGCCCTGGTAAGGTTCCTCGCTTATCGTCGAATTAAACCTCATGCTCCTCCGCTTGTGCGAGTCCCCGTCTATTCCTTTGAGTTTTAGCCTTGCGGCCGTACTTCCCAGGCGGTCGACTTAATGCGTTAGCTGCGCCACTCCGAGGGTCGATACTCGAAATAGCTAGTCGACATAGTTTACGGCGTGGACTACAAGGGTATCTAATCCTTTTTGCTCCCCACGCTTTCGTGTTTCAGGGTCAGAAATGCGCCAGTCTGTTGCCTTCGCCTTTGGTGTTCCGCACGATATCAACGGATTTCACCCCTACACCGTGCGTTCCACAGACCTCTCGCATCCTCTAGCTTTGCCGTATCCACCGCGATCTTACCGTTAAGCGATAAGTTTTAACAATGGACGCACATAGCCCCCTACACACCCTTTACGCCCAATAAATCCGGATAACGCTCGGGACCTTCGTATTACCGCTGCTGCTGGCACGAAGTTAGCCGTCCCTTATTCTATAGGTACTATCAGGCGCACCTCACTAAAATGACATACGAAAATCCAAATAATCAAGCTTAAATTACAAATCGATAACTAATTTCTGATAAATTAATTTTTAACTTGATTTGATATTTAAACTGTACTAGATATTCGCATCTCCTCTTAGTGAGATGCGCTTTTATCCCTATAAAAAGCGGTTTACACTCCTAGAAGCGTCTTCCCGCACGCGGCGTCGCTTGATCAGGCTTGCGCCCATTGTCAAATATTCTCGACTGCTGCCACCCGTAGGTGTACGGCCCGTGTCTCAGTGCCGTCGTTGGGGGTCAGGCTCTCACCTCCCCTACCGGTCATAGCCTTGGTAAGCAGTTACCTTACCAACAAGCTGATCGGGCCAAGGCCAATCCAAAAGCGAAAAATCTTTACCCTTTCGGGACTATCTGGGATTACCCTACCTTTCGATAAGCTATACCAGACTTTTGGGTATGTACCAAGGTTATACTAACTCGTTTGCCGCTAAACACAATCGAAATGCTCAATAATCAATATCCACTGTGCAAGCACAATAAATACATCATATTTTACAAATCGGGTGTTCCGCTCGACTTGCATGCCTTATCCACGCCGCCAGCGTTCATCCTGGACCAGGATCAAATCCTCATAAAAAAAAGTGCGTTAGAGCAACTAAAAAAGATTCTTATTTTTTAATGCTATAATTTTTCTATTTTTTTAATTTTTAATGATCTTGCCAGTATTGAACAAGACAAACCAAATCAACGATTTGGTAATACCAATCTTACAAGTCTCTCTATGTCTTGTCAAATCCAATATGCAGTGCTAATATAACTGCGATACTTTTTATAACATACATTTTTATGAAAAACAATATTCATCCTAAATATTACGAAAAAGCAACCATAACATGCGCATGCGGTCATATGTTTACTATCGGTGCAACAAAAGAAAAAATCCAAATTGAAATTTGTAGCAAATGTCATCCATTTTATACAGGCAAAGAAAAACTGATCGATACTGCAGGAAGAATTGAAAAGTTTAAAGCACGCCGTGCAGCTTCAGAAACAGAAAAAGGGAAATAGTCATGGAAAAATTGCTGCTTGAAATACGCGCCGGTGCAGGCGGAGATGAGGCAGCGATATTCGCCGCAGACCTCGTTCGTATGTACCAACGTTTCGCCGAAAAAAACGGATGGAAATTTCGTGTTCTTGATATTAATCAAACAACACTTGATGGATATAAATCGTTTGTCGCGGAGATTAAAGGAGAAAATATCGAATCTTCGTATCGATACGAATCAGGAGTACACCGTGTCCAACGTATACCAAAAACCGAAAAAGCAGGAAGAGTACATACCTCAACAGCATCAGTCGCCGTTATGCCTGTCGTTGAACCGCAAGAATTTGATCTTAATCCAAGCGATTTGGAAATCACTTTTTTTCGCGCATCCGGACCTGGTGGTCAAAATGTAAACAAAGTTGAAACCGCCGTCAGAATACTTCATAAACCAACAGGAGTTATTGTTTCTTCTCAATCCGAGCGGTCACAAAGTGCAAACAAAGAACACGCTATGAGTATTCTGCGTTCGAAAATATACGAAGAGCAAAAACGTATTGAGGCTGAAAAACGCGGTGAATTGAGAAGGAATCAAATTGGCTCTAATGACCGATCGGAAAAAATTCGAACCTACAATTTTCCCCAAGATAGAATAACCGACCACCGTATCGGAAAAAAATGGCATGACATAGAATCAATCCTTGAAGGAAATATGGAACCCATTGTAAAAACTTTTAAGAAAGCAGAACAGGATGCGAAAAAATGAATTACGAATCTGGAATCTTAAGAAAAATGAGAAACGAATTTCGTTTCTCATTTTTTATTCATGTTCATAATTCTATAAATACATAATATTTTTTAATACCAAATGCCAAAATCCACCCGCCCGAACGACTGATGTATTCAGTCGGGCGGGAATTCCAAATGAATGACAAAGAACTCAAAACGCAAAGGTAAGAACGTAAAGCTTCAACGCAAAACTCAAAAATAAGTTCGATGTTTCGATGTATTTTTAAAGTTTTAGTTGCAATTTTGAATTTTGACTTTTTAATTTTGATTTTATACCGGTATCTCCACCACAAACACACTCCCCGTGTCTCGGCCAGCAGACTCCGCATGAATCACTCCACCATGAGCCTCAACGATTTGTTTCGTAAGCATCAGTCCTATCCCTCTTCCTGTGGCATTCATCTCTTTTGCGATACTGCCTCTCTCAAATGATCTCGTGAATATTTTCTCTTTCTCTTCGCCTGTCATTCCTATACCCGTGTCTGT
>JAZDFH010000009.1:0-32852 GCA_043808035.1 bacterium
ACAGTGTCGCGCTCGTGAATATATTTGCAAAAAGAACAATCACCATAACAAGTACTAATACCTCCGCTGCTACCGCTTTTACATCCATCTGGTTATATTTGATAATCGAATATGCTATCACTATTACAAAATTTAATACCGATACCGCACCGATCCAATTTAAAGAGAAAATACCAAATCGTGGCAACAAAATATTCATAAAGCTTGGTGACGTAATAGCAATAATCATTGCGATTACCATATATTTCAATTGTAAGTGTTTTGGTTCTCCTTTCTTTGTCTGTAAAAATTTTTTGAACAAAATAGCTATACCTCCACCCCAAAAGAGATAAAAAAAGAAGTCAAACAATAAAGACAATGGTCCGAAATGCCATCCCCATCTACTTAGCCCCGCAACCGAAAATGCTCCATACACAATACTGTTGGTAAATATATACAAAATCGCAAGAAAAATTTGGGATAAAATCAGTGACCAGATAATCCATTTCTTTTGCTTCTCTCCCTCCGGGAAAACAAGGACAAAATAAAAAAAGGCTGCTGCCAAGACACCACCCCAATAATAGAGAGACTTTGAGACATACTGGGCAAACTCGAAATTAGCTGCATAGAATAACCCCTGAGCAATCAACCATACTGAAACCCACACTAACAAATTAAAAAAAGCCCGAGAGACCCTATTCTTATTACCAAATAGAACGACTAATCCCAAACTGCCATTCACAAGAGCTATAAGCCATATCAATATAGAGACAAACCCAATTGAGAGATCCATATTAAACATAATTAGTGCTTAATTAATATAACACTTTACTATCACTTCATCCAATGTTTCATATTTGCAGCGTAGTTTCTGCCTGGAGAAATTTTTTTACAATACATTGTAACAATTCGAGTGACTTTAATGAAACCTGCTCATTAAATGTATGGGGGAACTCTACACCATCAGAGAGTGTTATGACATCAATTCCCGCCGCAATAAATACATTCGAATCTGTTATATTGGTCGAATGATAAAACGATGACGAGATACCAACCTCATCAAACACGGCAACGATGCTTTTAATCAATGGCGTATGTTCTAAAAAAGTATACCCAGGACAAAACCCTTCTTGAGTAAAAAGTACACATACTGTACCATCTGCTGCGCAATGCTTTGCTGTTTGCTCGATAATAGATATACGATTTTCAAATAAATTTTTATCAAAGCTTCGGACCTCCCCCTCAACGATTACTTCTCCGGGAATTATATTAATTCCGGTCCCACCGTTGCACATTCCGATATTCACCGTTGTCTTCCCATCATCAATATTCCCTTGTTCAATCTTGCTGATAAATGCAGCCGCAGGGATAAGTGCATTGATACCCTTTTCTGGAGCGCGCGAATGAGCAGCTTTCCCAGTAAAAACAACACGAAAATTTGTAATAAAAGGAGATGACAGCACAATACCTCCGACAGGTACAGCAAAATCAAAAAGAACGCCACATCGTGATTGAATCCATCCGAAAGGAAAATGTTCTATACCTCCCCCCGTCTCTTCTTTCACGGTAAAAACTAACTCAATGGTCCGTGGATCTTCTATCTCCTGCAGGTACTCCTCAACAGCTCCCAATATCGCCGCAAGTGCCGCCTTATTATCCGCCCCTAAAATTGTTGTACCGTTACTTTTAATAACGTCATTTTCAACAATCGGTTTAATGCCTCGCCCAGGCTCAACCGTATCCATATGCCCTGAAAACAGAAATGGATTCCCACTACCGCGGCGGCAGGCATATATATTGCCGACTGTATCAGTTTTATATTCAAATACATACTCATCAAACCACTTCTTTAGGTAATCCGCAACGAAAGATTCCTCACCCGATGGGCTATCAATACACACAAGATTTAAAAAATGATGTATCAAATTGTCATTCATTATTACTATTGTACACAATAAAAAGGTATATACGCTACAAACTTCTCCATAGTTTGACACATTAGTCAAGAAATGTTTATAGTTCATACTACAAATACGTTCTTTACCGTCTTTTAAACCGCTTTCGTCATATCAGTGCTGCAGCTTGACAAAAATCCGTTTAATAGTAGCATTACTCTAAATGCACGTATATAGAGAAACAAACAGCCGACGACGAAACCGAATTACTTCGGATTTTTGAGGCTATTTGTAAGCATTCAACACTCTATTTATTATTTTGAATTCTCACAAACGGTCTTAAAAAAAGACCGTTTGTTCTTTAACGTGTTGAATCATCTAACCGAACCATCAGATTAAAAAAGGGGGGATTTTTTATGAAACCATCATATCTCTGTTTGCTTTGTAATCGAAGAATAGATGCGAACAAACTTTCTGCCCACAAAGCGGAACATAAAGAAAGCGACCATTATGGATTTTTATGGCCTCTTTTCTCAAACCACAGGCAGAACAGAAGGCTTTGTACGGTAGCAACGTATACGTCGCCCTATATCGCCCAAGAACTCGGGATATCTAAGGTTTATATTAGAGACGAAGGAAGTAATCTGTCGGGAAGTATGAAGGACTATCTTGTTGAACAAGCGGTTATTCATGGTATGAATACCAACCATAAAATTTTTTCGGTTGTGTCTTCGGGAAACCATGCAGTCTCTCTTGCACGATATACCAACTTTTGTGGTGCAAAAGCTATTGTATTTGTCCCCGCTTCTTCATCCAAAATTCCAATCCTTGCCGCATTGCCGAATACGCTTGTTATCGGTATTAAAGACGCTATTTTTGAGGAAGTATATGCAATCGGCGCAAAACTTGATATTCCTGGTATCTATAATGCAAATGTCTCGAATGAATTGCTACTGACAGGACTATCGACCGTATCAAACGCAATCACCGCGCTACAACCTCTCCCAACACATATTCTCGCAGGAGTGGGCAACGGCAGTTATTTAGCAGGCATTGCGTTTGGATTGCAACATTTGAATGGCACGATGCCCAAAATTATCCCTGTCGGCATGAAAGGAGCATTTCCAACTGAACAAGCATTTTCAACTTCTTCCTTTATTCACGAATACGAAACTTTTCTGGAAGAGGAAACATTGATTGATGCTGCAGAAGGATCAATTGCCATTGCCAGTTACTCTATGCCGCAACTCATTCATGCATTGCGTACCTCACAAGGATTTACTCTCGGAGGACTCATCAATGATGACCTTGCTGCTGCATACAATCTTCTGATAAAAGAAAAGGTTCTTGCAGGGAGAGGAGTCATCCCCGAGCCAACAGGCATTATGGGACTTGCCGCTGCATTGAAGCACAGAGACAAGTTTCAAAGAACAGATATCTTGCATATATCGTTTACCGGACATGCTGTCAAAGATTGTGATGGAATCGAACGATTATTAGGAGAAGCAGGGAAACCACTCACAGCAACAGCAAGAAAAGTTCGACCTGATCTCATTGGAACCAAATCCCATCATCAATTAAGTAATGTCGTAACCTTAGAAAAAGAATGTCACGATATCAAATCGTGCATCCTTGAATGGTTGAAAGAGAATCCTGTATCAAAATCTTTTCGTCCTTTACGTGTAGGTTAATTCAACACCAAAACAGAGAGGGGCTTCGTTAATACATGAAGTCCCTCTCATCTCCTTTTTGCGATTGTTTGCAAGGATTTATCCCAATCTTTGCAAACGATCTGAAAAAAGTCGTTATCTGTTCTTTATAAACTATGGTTTGTACATTCATCTTTATGGTAATTATTATTACATGAAAGGAGGGATTTCGTGATGGAAGAAATAATAAAAGGCTCCAAATCATTCATCCTGCGTGTTGCAGAAATGCATGAATTGCCTGAAGTAAAAGCCGTTGACGATTGCGCTTTTGGTAATCACCATGGTATATCCATGGAAGAGCTGCACACATTGTATCACCGGGGAAAGATTATCATTCTCGTCGAAAAAGAAACAGGAAAAATAATCGGTGAGACTCAAGTACTTTTTACTCCTATTAATGAATTGCCGTATCAATTTGACCATCACGTTGCATATTGTTACGGCATTGGCGTATTACCCGAGTACCAACGTCAGGGATTTGGAAAAATATTGATGAATGCACACGACACATGGGCAAAACAAGAAGGGCTTAAGGAATCCCACATGACCATTCGTGCGGAGAACTACCCAAGCATCAAGCTGATGATTGATGTGGGCTATCATATCTTCGGATATGACCCAACGTTCTATGGTAAAAATATTGAAACTGATGCTCGTCTCCTCCTTCGTAAAAGTCTTAACGGAGGCTTCCCTCATCTCCAATATCCTATTCCTGAAACAGGGATTTTTGTCCCTATCGTATACGGAGACACACATGACAAGAGAGCGCACCAGTCAATCAAAATTTTAACCAAAAGAAACCACACAGGGAGAAGGATCGACCGTCAAGGATTATATTTCTTTCCTTCTTAAATATCGTTCCATCGAAAGTCACGGGGGGTAGGACAATCAAATCCTATCCCCTTTTCTCTCTTTATAAGAAGTACGATATAATTTTTTTATCACATAATGCATATTTATATTGAACAAAATCATATTCCCTTAAAACGCCCTTTCGCGTATTTTTTAAATACATTGACATGCCTACCATATGCAAAAATTAGCATCATTACCAATAATGGAATAACCGGTATCGGAGAAATCCCATGCGCTATTGATATAAACGGTGAACTTTCCGAATCATGTACACATCTTATTCCCTATATCGAACATGTATTACAAAATTATTCTCTCGACGAACTTGAATCAGATGCCGACATAGAACAAATTATGAATACCATCAATCTTACTATCGCATTCAACACTGCAACAAAATGCGGCATTGAACAAGCACTGTTTGATATTCTTTCCCAAAAAACTAAAAAAAGTTTTACAAAAATTTTTGGTATGCAACAAGAATCAATCAAGGTGCAAGGCAATATTCCGTTTTTAGAAAATGCAGAAGAATACGAAAACCGATTTACCGAAATCTTGGCAAAAAAACCAGACTATATAAAATTCAAAGTTGGGAAAAATCTCTCATTAGAAGCACATGTTATTACAACCCTCCGCAAAATAAATAATGCCGTTAATATAACCATCGATGCAAACCAAGCCTTTCAAACAGTTGATGATGCTGTTTTGTTTCTGGACACTATCGAGCATGCTCGTATCGCATGGGCGGAACAATTAATCGGCAAACACGATATCGCCGGTTGGAAACTATTGAAACAAAAAACGTCTGTTCCTATTATGGCGGATGAAAGTGTCCAAACCATTACTGACGCACTGTTGTTTATGCAAAATCACTGGATCGATATATTAAACCTCAAGATAGCGAAGTGTGGCGGGATTTTGGAAGCACGGAAAATTGTTTTGATCGCAAAAGAATTCGATGTGCCCGTTGTTTTAGGCAGTATGCTTGAAGGAGAAAATGGAACAAAATATAATCTTGCATTTGCTCTCTCCCAAAATTTTCTCACTCACGATTTTTATCACTATTTTTCATTAAAAGAACCCGAGAGTTCTCCTCTTATTGACGCAGCAACATTAAAAACCACAACTGCCGTCTTAAAATAAAAATATTGACAAAATAAATGAAAAAGATAAAAATGAAAATAATGATCATCCAACAAACACTACAAGTTGCACGACGACGAAACCGAAGAGAGACGGGCACTTTAAAGTTGTTTGCAAGTATTTGATAACCATCTTTTATTAAATCCTTCCAAACGACCTTAAAGTAAGGTCGTTTTTAGTTCTTTGTATAACAACATAAAAGAAAACCTGTTTTTTATATAAAAAGCTCTATCAGAGAGGAGGAATATTTCATGTCACTTGCACTTCTAGCGAGTGCCCCTGAGAATACTATCAAAGGGACACAGATCACGAATAGTACTAAAAAATGGCTTGATCTAGCCGCATTACTACAACAAGAAGATGTTTTGTTGAAACAACGGAATACCGCGCAAAAACTGCAAACGCTTTACAATGCAGGACTTGCCATCATTGAAGAGATGGATGGCACGATTATAGCCCTTTCAGCATTGTGGCCAATCAGAAGAAATATCTTTGAGCTCGGATCAGTGTGGGTCCATCCGGATATGAGACAGCAAAATCTTGGATCGAAAGTCTTCAATGCCTGTATAACACATATCGAGCACACGCGCGCATTCATCTTCTTGATCACTCATGACCCGAAAGTCATCCATTTGGTACAGAAGGCGAAGTGGGAAAAAGCAACCCTACAGACATGGAATACCGTAGTCCCCAAAACAGTAGATAAAGGACTCCATGAAAGACTCGTTAAACACCAAAAACGGTGTAAATCTCGAATTCCTCCCGAAGAATGCTGTCTGTTCTTTACACACGTACTCTAAATGGCATACTGCCACATCAATAACAAGACCTTAACCGTAACCACTACGATTAAGGTCTTTTTTTCTTGTTAACTGCACATGTAAACTTGACGCTGCAATGCTACATTTCTTGACATTTTTCAAAAAAAATTGTTATGTTTAAAACGCTATTGTAGCAATAATGTTACAAAAGTGTTCTTTTCAAAAGACAAAAGGCAATCATTATCGAATTAAACAGACCTTATATAGAAGGAGGAATCATCCATGTTTTTGCAAGATATAAAGACAAAGATTGGTTGTATCGCTATGAAGGCGATACAGGACGCCGTCGGTTCCGTCCCAGGAACCATTTTACTGCAACAACCGCCGAAGCTTGATCTTGGTGACTTCGCATTCCCCTGTTTCACACTGGGGAAAGAATACAACATTGCTCCTTACACGCTTGCGCAACGCATCGCAGGAAACGTTATCTCAAACGGAACGAAAATTACCGCAACCGCCGAAGGTGGATACGTCAACTTCCGTATATCGCCAGAGACCTTATTTTCATCAGTCTGTACAGAAATTCTTACTCAAGGATCTCTGTACGGCATGAACGCTGTCGGTACAGGAGAACGTGTCATGGTTGAGTACGTGTCTCCAAACACGAACAAGCCACTACATCTCGGTCATATCAGGAACGGTGTTCTAGGTGCTGCACTTGCCGCAATCCTCAAAGCTGCTGGATATACGGTTATTACCTCAAACCTCGTAAATGACAGGGGCATACATATTTGTAAAAGTATGCTCGCCTGGAAAAAATGGGGTAACGGAGAAACACCGGAATCAACTGGAATGAAAGGAGACTTATTCGTTGGTAAATGGTATGTACGGTACGCTCAAGAATTGGAAACAAATAAATCGATTGAAACAGAAGTACAAACCATGCTCCAACAATGGGAAGCTGAAGATCCTGAAGTTCGAGCACTGTGGAGAATGATGAACAAATGGGTATATGACGGCTTTGCTGAAACCTATGCCCGACTCGGTATTTCATTTGACCAATTTTATTATGAGTCGGAAACATATATGTTGGGAAAAGATATTATCCAAGCAGGTACTGCTCAAGGTATTTTTTATCAAGAACCGTCAGGGACAATCGTCTTTGATCTCCCCGTGGAACAATTCGGGACAGAAAAAAACGGCAAACTTAAAAAAACCGTTCTGCTCCGAAAAGACGGCACGAGCGTGTATATGACTCAAGATATTGGAACTGCAGTGTTGAAAGCACAGGAACACGGATTAACACGTTCAATTTATGTAGTTGGAAGCGAGCAAATCCATCACTTCAAGTCACTCTTCACTATCTTGAATGCTTTAGGATATACATGGGCATCTAATTGCTTTCACCTTTCGTATGGAATGGTGTATCTTCCTGAAGGAAAAATGAAGTCTCGAGAAGGAAAAACTGTTGAGGCCGATGATCTGATAACAGGGATGGAAGAACGCGCATATGACGCAATCATGGCACGCCATCAAGGTAATCCTCTGACAGACCATGAGATAGCACAACGTGCTCATCATATTGGTCTCGGAGCGATCAAATTTTACCTACTCGGAGTGCAACCATCTCAAGATATCCATTTCAATCCGACATCTTCTCTTTCATTCGATGGGTGCACCGGTCCCTACTGCCAATACGCATTTGCACGAGCCTCCAGTATTATCGAGCAAGCGGGCAGTTCTACGCTCCCTTCTTTAGAAGATGTTGATTTTTCTGTCCTAGGGACAATCGAAGAGCGACTACTCGTCCAACAGTTAATGACATTTCCCGAAAACATCGCTATTGCGGCAAGCCAGCTTAATCCACTACGGGTTGTGCTTGGATTGTATGAAACCGCAAAAGCTTTTAGCCAGTTTTACAACACAACTCCTGTCTTGAACGGGACAAGCCCTGCAGTAAAAAATGCACGGTTAGCGCTCGTCAAAGCAGCAGCACAAGTGTTGCAGAATAGTATGAATCTTATAGGTATAAAAGCATTACAACAGATGTAGATAATTGCCTTTTGTCTATAATGTGGACGCTGTAACATCAGCGAACACCAAAAAGGGCAACCATAACAACATGGTTGCCCTTTTCCTTTTTTATACAAGTTAATTACTTGCGCTTCAGCTGATCATTAGCCTGCCAAGAGTTGACAAAAATCCATTTTATGATATTTTGCTACATAGGAGGAGTGGATCTTCCTGTTCTTTAATATTCAAAAAGGTATCCATACAAATCTAACCATATAGCATCAAAGGAGGTGCATAGTTATGGAATTACAAGATCTTGCAGGAAGACTTATTGGATTTAATACCGTAAGCCCCGAGTCATCGACCGTAGAGATGGCGGATTTCATCAGTAACTATCTTGAGCCTTTAGGTTTCACGATAGAACGGTATCCGTATATCTCAAGAGGGACGCGACAAGTAAACCTTGTGGCCCGAAAAGGTGGAGAAAAAAGTTTTCTCGCCCTGGCAGGTCACATGGACACCGTACCCTTCCAAGCATCTGATTGGAGTATGACCAGAGATCCTCTAAAGCTTGTCCGCAGAAGTGATAAGTTTTACGCACGAGGTGTTTCTGACATGAAGCTTTTCCTCGCAATGGCAATGAGAGCGGGAGAATCTATCCCTACAGCAACACTCAAAAAACCTTTCGCGCTTGTTTTCACGAGTGAGGAAGAAATTGGGTGTATCGGCGCAAGGAAACTAGTTCGGGAACAAAAAGTACATCTTGGCGAGTACGTCGTTATCGGCGAACCAACCGAGATGGTACCCGTACACCTGCACAAAGGCTACATGTATATCATCGTGGAACTACGAGGAGAAAAAGGGCATAGCTCTGATCCTCGTAAAGGGAAAAATGTAATTGAGTTAGCTCTACCAACTGTTTTGAACCATCTTTTGATCTTTCAAAAAAAGTTGGAATCGACACTCGATAGACGTTTTGACCCGCCTTACTCAACTATGAATATTGGTGCTATTTCGACACCGCATGGAGCAAAAAATATTGTTCCATCGTACTGTCGGATTGAACTCGATATTCGTCCAATGCCGGGACAAAATCCAGATGATCTCTTTTCTATACTAAAAGCATACGTAGAGCATGGTCTCTACGAAATGACAGGGATCAAAGTCAAAGTTAGTTTTGGAAGAAAACCATCTCCACCAATGGAGACTACGGATGAATCGCTATTTATGCAGACAATCAGAGACATAAGCGGAAAAAATCCGATAGCTGTTTCATTTAATACCGAAGGCGGAATTTTTAATGAAGGAGGTTGTTCTTCAGTAATATGGGGACCCGGATCAATTCGGCAAGCCCATCGATCAGATGAATTTGTAACTGCAAAATATCTAGAAGAATCAATGATTGAACAGTACACCACGCTTATAAGGCGTTTGTGCTGCTAACATCGAAAGGAGACAATTCTATGAAAGAGAATCTGACTTTTCTTAGAGAAGCATTAAGATATACGACAACCCTCAAAGGCAAAACTATTGTAATAAAACTTGGAAAGTCCATATTAGAACAAATGTCGACATTGGGTATTGTTCAAGATATCCAACTTTTAAAAGATTTAGGGGTGAATATCGTTATCGCCCACGACATTTGTCTGGAACAATTGGTTAGTAGTACACAATATGGACAGCAACACCATAAAGATATTCTCGCTTCGATTCTGGACGCCTTCAAAGATATCCCAAGGGTATTCTGCGCAGAAACAAATGACTTATCCGTTGACGAAGTTGTCGCGCGCGTTGCGACAGAACACCACGCTGACAAATTAATTTTCTTTACAAGAGGTGACGGAGTATTTGATCACCAAGATGGACTGATCCAAGAAGCAACTGCCGCACAAGCACATGAGCTTGTACAAAAAAAGAACATCACCGGGAGTATGCGAAATAAGCTTCTCGCTGCGATATATGCATGCGAGCATCACACCCCCCGCGTACACATCATTAACGGTATACGGGAAGGCACACTAATTACCGAATTGTTTACCTGCAAAGGTATTGGCACGATGATCTATGATGAAGCCCCGTATCAAGAAGTACGGGAAGCCACTGCTATCGAATTACCAGCTATTGCAAACCTTCTGCAAGAACAAGACAGTTTCATAAACGACGTAATACCTGCGGAAGTTATTGCTCGACATAACCATTTTTTTGTTTTTACCGTTGACGGGAGAGTACATGGCTGTATGGTCATGGAAAATGGATCAGCAGAGATAATCGAAATTGCGTATCTTGCAGCTTCTACCGCGTATCAAGCAGCCGGCGTGATTAAAAAACTCATCGAATTTGGTATTGAGTACGCAAAAGGAAAGTTGATTAAACATGTCACTATTGATAGTGCTAAAAATACATGTTGGCTTCGTATGGAGCCATGGTTCTTTGAACTGGGATTTACAGAAGCGCCATTTACTATTTGTCCCAAAAATCACCATAATACAATTTGGGCAAAGCAGTTGGCTGTATAATCCTTCCACTCTTATTCCTAAAAAATAAGCCGGGAGATTCTTTGAAAAAAACAAAGGACCCCGGCTTTTATCTTTTACAAATATTATTCTATGATATAGTATATTTTCATACTCGTTTCAGATCTTTCAATCAAAAATAGGGAGGGAGCACTTTGAAAACCATTGATATTTTGTCAGTGACGGTTGTCAGTATTAAAAGTCCGCGACCAGCAAAACAATTTATAGCGTATCAGATTCTTATAAGACAAAAACGCACAGAGTTGGAAATTCTATCAAAACAACAATACATTAATCAGATAGAATATGAGCAACGAGAGCAAGAACACCGCAGACTTTGTAATGAAGTACGATCGTTTCTAGACGCCATCGGGAAGCCATACATATCAGTATGAACACTTCCCACACAAAAGGACTGTACCTCAAAATATTATCTACGGGGCAGTCCTTTCTTTTGGAAAACGATTTTTCTCTTACATATGATTAACGCTTGCTGCAAGTAATAATGCAAATCCATATCGCGTACCCCACCCGCAAACAACACTTCTCTTTTTTCCCACTGTCTGCAAAAATTCACTAAATGCCGCTATACCGGTAATAAACTGTTCATATTCACGAGTAGTGTTATTTTGAAAACCGACATAGCGTCGTGTCCGATTTTTATCTTCTATCGCTTTCTTTACAATCCTTTCCATCCCCAAAGCCTCAATAACTTTCCCGTGCACTTTTGTTGTGCTGTACATACCTCCTACTTGTTGCCGAATCGTAAACCACGCCATTCTTGTCGCGGCGCTTCCTAACGTTACAATGCGTGTCTTCGAATCAATCATCGGGATTCCGCTATATCGAATAATTTTCTGTTGTAACGCATTTAAAAATTTTGCGACATCGCCGTCATGTTCATGTAATAATTCAACCAACTCGTGCGTACCGATACGATAACTTTTGTATTCTTTTATCTCTATCATCGTATCCGTTCTTCTCCCTAAGGCGATCTCCATACTCCCCCCTCCTTGATCAAGGATAAAAATATCTTCTCCATCAGGAGCAACCCACGGCAAACTTTTCGCAACAGCAATAAATGAACAAAATGCTTCCGCGCGTTTATCAAGTACCATCAAGGTAGGAAAAAATTTTCTCATAAGAGATTCCCGTTTTTTTACAATTTGTCGAATTGCTTCCGTCCCAAAAATTTCTATTTTCTCTACGTCTTTTTCTTTTGCTCGAACAATAAACTTTTCAACAACTTCTTGAATTTCTTCCAATTTCTTTGAAAGAGTCTCATCGTCTTCATCAACGTATTGCGCAAGATACATTTCTTTTCCCCGAGAACACAATACCTTTACACGAAGGTCGTCTAAGACGTCAACAACAAGCAATCGAATTGCGCGACTGCCAACCTCAATTGCGGCAACCCGACACGGGCGACACACGCACCGCTCTGCCGCAGTATCAAAAGTTGTACTCTTTAAAAGCGTCTCTAATAAATTCATAGGAAAATCTCGAATCATACTATATATGACTCATTTTGTATAAAAATGCGAAACTTACTGTAACTGTAACAATAGAAAGGCAGTATTGTCAAAAAACAAAAAAATACTAACAAGAGATTAGCAATAACTCTTAACCAATGTACATAGTTTTCCACAACCTATTAAGAACGAGAAGACCGATAGAGTTTAATAGCAGACTTTTTGATATCCAATTCTGCTGCCTGTTCATCAAATTCCACTTTCCCTACATAGCCTTCTAACCACTTCTCAACTCGTTTTCTAGCGGTCAAAGCAATATCAATGTCCGGTTCTTGCGTGACCATTTCCGCTCCTTGAGAAAGTATTGTCACAATATTATTCTTCACTTCCAAAAACCCTCCAGCAACCACTACATACATCGTATCATTGCCTTTTTTATATCTAATGGGTGCTACCGATAAACGGACCAACAAAGGAGCATGTCCTTCAAGTATTCCTATCGCCCCTTGTGAAGTGGCACCACTATCTGGAAATTCAACACCAACAAAATCGATACCCTTTTCTCGCAAGACTATTTTTTCCGGTGTAACTATTTCTAAACACAGTTTGCCTGACATTATGTACTATAATTCAACTAATTTTATAAAAGCACCTTTTTATACTGACTTATTCTTCATCTTTTCTGCTTGTTCCAAAGCCTCTTCAACAGTACCAACCATATAAAATGCCTGTTCAGGAACATCGTCGTATTTCCCTTCTACGATATCCTCAAACCCTGTGAGTGTGTCTTCCAATGAAACATATCTTCCCGGTATACCCGTGAACGTTTCAGCAACGAATAATGGCTGCGTGAAAAACTTTTCTAATTTCCTGGCACGCATAACAACAGTCCTATCTTCATCTGATAATTCCTCCAATCCTAAAATAGCTATAAGATCTTGTAAATCTTTATATCGCTCAAGATATCCTTTCACTTTCCGTACCACTTCACAATGACGATCACCAACAATCCATGGTTCCAAAATCTGCGAACCCGATGATAATGGATCAACTGCAGGATATAACCCTAATGCAGCGACTTTTCTGGAAAGGACAACCATAGCGTCCAAATGAGAGAAAACTGACGCAGGACCCGGATCTGCCAAATCATCCGCAGGCACATACACTGCCTGAACAGACGTAATTGAACCAGAAGCAACTGATGCAATTCTTTCTTGTAACAACCCCATTTCTGTTGCTAAAGTTGGCTGATATCCAACTTCTGAAGGCACTCTTGATCGTAACAAAGAAACTTCCTGCCCAGCTTGTATATATCGATATACATTGTCTAAAAATAGCAAAACATCCTGATGTTTATCATCTCTGAAATGTTCCGCCATTGTTAAGGCGGTAAATGGCACTCTGAATCTACATCCCGGTGGCTCATTCATTTGCCCGTATACAAGTACCGCCCTCTCTAAAACACCTGAACGCTGCATCTCCAACCAAAGGTCATTCCCTTCACGGGTTCTTTCACCAATACCGCCAAAGACAGAGACTCCATTGTGCTCAATCCCAACATTTCGAATAAGCTCCATAATAACAACCGTCTTCCCAACGCCCGCTCCTCCAAAAAGGCCAATTTTCCCACCACGAGGGAACGGCGTTATTAAATCGATGACTTTTATACCCGTTTCGAAAACTTGAGGAGACGTTTCCAATTTCGCATACGGTATAGGAGGTTTATATATAGAGTCATAGTTACAGTCTTTCACCTGGCCACGTCCATCAATAGGGTCACCCATGATGTTAAACATTCTACCCAATATATTTTTCCCGACAGGTACAGAAATCGGACGGCCTGTATCAAAAATTTTTGTCCCTCTCTTTAATCCGTCAGTCGTGTCTAATGCAATAGCTCGAACTCCCCCACCACCTAACAATTGCAGAACTTCCATCGGTAAGCCCGTATCAACATTTTCAGCCCTCAAAAGATTACCTATGGCAGGCATCTCATCATTAAAGGTAACATCAATAATCGGTCCGAGGACCTGAAAAACTTCTCCTATTATATTGTTTGTATTTTTTGCCATTTTTATATATGTGTATATAGCTTATCTTAAAACCCCGACTGAGCGACAGCGGCTTCGTCTTCTATTACCTTTGCAGCATTTAAAGTGCCCAATAAATCCAATGTAATTAAATCTCTTCTCATCCTATTATAATGCATTCCCATGTCTGTTAATTTTTCAGCTGCACGTTCAGAAGCATCCTCCATCGCCATCATTCGTGCCCCCTGCTCGCTTGCATAAGATTCCAAAAGGATATCAAAAACTTGCACTTTAAAATAATTCGGTATGATTTCAGCTAAAATAGCTAATGGATCAGGGTCATAAATCCACTGTTTAAAATCATAAGATGATTCCCCTTCCTCTATACCGCACGTAAACGGAAGCATTTTTATTATTGTCGGTTCTCTCTTCGCCGGTCCATGAAATTTGGTATATGCGCAATATATTGCATCAATACCTTGATTTAAAAAAAGATCTGTCATTTCCGCTACGATTGCTAAAGCATCCTCCATCGAAACTCCTTGATCAGACCACGGAACAATTTTTAAAATCGGGTACGGTGTTTTCGTTCGAATATATCGTTCCCCTCGTTTCCCCTTGATCCATACACCAACTTCCACATCTTTATTGTCTTTGAGGTAGTTATCTATAAACATATGAGCTTTCTTCCCAATAAGTCCGTTATAATTACCACACATCCCTATATCAGAGGCAATCACGAAAACTATTATCTTTGCGGTTTTTGGTCTGTTCACTAATAACGGAGAAATATTTTTTAATATCTCTTCTGAGCTTAAAGCATATTGAGACTGCAGCAAAGCAATTCTCCTCAATCTTTCCGTATATGCCCTCAAACTTGCCACCTTAGAACGACTTCTCGCTAATTTCGCCGCCGCAACCGTTGACATCGTTTGTGTCGTGCCCATAATATTCTCAACACTTTTCATTCTATTTTTCAAGTCAATCAATTTCTGCGACATAGTGCTCTATTACTATACAAAAACTTTTTTATATTCCGTTATAATTTCCTTCAATCCCGCGTCTATTTCAGGAGTCAAATCCTTCTTATCCTCTATTAATTCCATAATAGTTTGATATTTGCGGCGCGCGAATTCAACTAATCCCTTTTCAAAATCTCCTATACGCTTAATAGGAATAGTATCCAGCATACCGTTCACGACCGCATATAACACTACGATTTCATCCGCAAGCGGCATTGGCGCATATTGTATTTGTTTCAAAAGTTCACGACCCCTCTCTCCTCGAGATAATTGCGCCTTTGTCGTATCATCGACTTCCGCTCCAAACTTCACAAAAGCTTCCATCTCATGATATTGCGCCAAGTCAATTCTTAAACGGCCCGCAACTTTTTTCATTATCTTTGTCTGCGCATCACCACCAACTCTGGATACTGACAAACCGACATTGATTGCAGGTCTAAAACCCGTATTAAATAATCCCGATTCTAAATAAATCTGACCATCTGTAATAGAAATAACATTCGTTGAAATATAAGAAGTAACATCTCCACCTAATGTCTCTATTATTGGTAAAGCCGTTAACGAGCCACCACCATTCTCATTATTCAACTTTGCCGCTCTTTCCAAAAGCCGAGAGTGAACATAAAAAATATCTCCAGGATACGCCTCACGTCCAATCGGTCGTTTTAATAATGCGGACATCTCTCTATACGCTACCGCATGTTTGGATAAATCATCATAAATAACCAATGCATGTTTTCCCTTATCCATTAACTCTTCACCAATAGCACACGCCGCATAAGGAGCCAAATATCGAAAAGCGGTTTGCTCGTTTGCTAAAGCCGCCACTACAATAGTATGAGATAAAGCACCTTCCTTTCTTAATATCTCAACCACTTTCGCTACTGATGCAGCCTTCTGCCCTATCGCGGCATAAATACAGATTATATCTGAATTCTTTTGATTAATGATTGTATCGATAGCAAGGGTTGTCTTACCTAATTTTCTATCACCAATAATCAATTCTCTTTGCCCTCGCCCAATAGGAATCATAGCGTCTATTGCCTTAATGCCCGTTTGAACAGCTTCTTTCACAGGCTGCCGTTCTACAACGCCGGGAGCTATTCGTTCCACCAATCGATAATTCTCAGTTACAATTTTACCCTTCCCATCTATCGGTATTCCTAAAGGATTCACTATCCTCCCAATCATTTCTTCACCAACAGGGATTTCCAAGAGATGTCCCGTGCATTTCACTAATGATCCTTCTTTGATTTTCTCTTCAGGACCCAAAAGAATACAACCGACACTATCTTTTTCGAGACTAAAGGCTAAACCATACACACCTTCTACAAATTCCAAAACCTCCATAGAGCCGACTTGTCCTAACCCTGCCACACGAGCAATTCCATCACAAACCTGTAAGACAACCCCTTCTTTCCGCATATCATCAACGGTAAACGTTACTTTTGTAGCAGAAATAATTTCTTTGAGTTGTCGAGTAATGTCTTCTGTTTTAATTTGTTCAACCGTACCCTTAAGTTCTAAAATTCTTTTGTCTAATTCACTGATAAAATTCTGTCTCGGATCTAATCGTATCTTTTTTTCTCGCCCCAAAAAAAGTGCCGGACATTCCTGCTGAAAATCAATAAAAACTTTTATTTGGAGTTTCTTTTCAGCAATCGTTGAAAGACGATCCTCCAATTCCTCAACAAAACCGGGACTAAATGCGGTGGGAGTCATAATAATCAACGGCTGTTCAGCTCCCCGCAACTCCTCTTTTAATACTTGATCTTTATTGTTTTTCATAATACCAACTTCTATTAAAATATTTCATTATGGCTGGAAGTATCCGATTCTTTATGCCTCTATAATCATCACCTACTATTTTAGTAGTATTGGTTAACTACACCGATAATAGCAAAATTACTTCGAAGAAACGCCAGCCAACACATCTTTTATCCCCTTCGTATCAACGGGAGATTCATGAAACCCCTGTAAAATCGCTTTTTCTATCTTACCCTTATTATCTTGTTTGCTCATATTGAATAACGCTTGATCTACATTCGTACGAGCAAGATCAACAAGCAACACATTCATCTCCTTCTTAAGATCCTCCCTCTCTTTTTCTATCGTCTTCCTACTGCACTCTATAATTTTTTCCGCTTCAGATTTGCCATTGGCAATAATTTCTTTCTTCATCTCTTCAGCTTTTTGAATTATATCCCTTGATCTTTCCTCAGCTTGAGTAATAATCTGCGCTTTCTCAACAGTAACCATTTCTCTCTCTTTTTTTACCTGCTCCATTTGATCTAAGCTTTCTTTAATTTTAACTTTCCTTTCTTGCAGCATAGTATACACTGGTACAAAAAGAACTTTTTTTAATACAAAAAAAAGTACAACAAAATTGACTATTGAGAATAAAAAAATTTTAAGATCGAAACTTAACGGTAATCCTTCCATAAAAATTTATTATTTTATTTCTCCTACATTTTCGCAATGATCATAAAAGCAATCAACAGACAATAAATTGCCAATGCCTCAACAAGAGCCATAGAGATCAACATGGTCGTAAACAACTTATTCCCCACTTCAGGCTGACGGGCCGTTCCATCTAATGCAGCCTTAGCTATTTTCCCCATAGCTCGGCTTGCTCCAAAAGCGCCAAGGCCAATACACCCTGCAGCCGCGACAGCCAAAAGCCCCTTATCAAGCCATGCTCCACCCCCAACCGCAGCAGCGACCGTCTGAGCTTCCTGCGTTGCAGCAAGAACAGTATGTAAAATTGGTAAATTCATAAATGTAATTTTTTATTTTTTTAATCGTGAACCCCCCATTCTTCTTTCATGTAGAACAGGCTTAAATTAGTAAAAACGACAGCCTGTATTACTGCGACCATAACATCAAAACATAAAATAATAAAGGGTATACAAAGCGTAACAACTAACGCTGGTTTAGCTATCGCAATATTCATAGTCTCTCCCAAAATCGTGTGTTCACCATAAACATTGCCGAAGAGCCTTAACGAAAGAGAAAGTAATCGGGCCACATTATCAACCATCTTCAAGACAAGAAACACCAAGACTAAGATTTGAGCCGGTACATTTTTTAGACATCGTAATAAAAAATCCCAAATACCTTTTTTTTTCTCTTTTTTATTTTGGGAAGAAGAGTCATGATCATCGCCGGAAGTTAATCCAGGGATAGGATTGAACAACATTTTTAAAGCCTTCTTCGGTCCATTAACAATAAAGAAACTATAAAACTGTAGTCCAAACACACAAATAAACGCAAGGGCTACAGTCACACTTATATCACCTGTCGGAGGATTTGAAAAGGGATAAGGGAAAATAAGTAAAAGATTCGAAAACAAGATATAAAGGAAAAGCGTTCCTAAAAATGGCAACGCGACAAGCACCAATTTTTCTCCCAACACCGGTTCTATTAAATTAACCAAGAATTCCACAATTGCTTCACCGATATTCTGAATACCTCCGGGGACCCCGTCTTTCTTTTTTCTAAAATTCACCCAAAAAGCAAATATGGCCGCCATCCCAGTTACTATGCCTCCAAAAAAAAGGAAATATCCAAGATTGCCATTGTAACCAAAGCCATGTGACATAGTATATATTTTTATATTATTTCTTATAAATTAAAACAGCACGGGCAGTGCTAAACTTAAAATCTGCCTCCTTTATATACCTACTCACGTAAGAAATCAAGTATATGTTTTTTCTATTCTGTGAACAAAGGGGCAGTATCAGATATAAATTTGTCCGTAGAGTACAATTATGGAAAAATTTACTATCACAAAAAAACTCCTCTTGCCCTCTAATCTAAGATTAGACTACAAGAATTTGACACATATGTCATTTTATGATAATTATTAGTATAATTATAAGAACATTAACAATTAACATTTTTGAGTAATTTTTTAATTACTCAAAAGGGGGATACACATATGTTTTACACTATTATTTGGGGTTTTATTATCTTGTTAATTTCGTTAGTAGGATGGATTTTTTACAGATATGTATCTACTAAACCCATATGTAATTGTGAAAATTGCTTAAAAGGAGATCCATTCTTTGCAGGTCAGGGACCATGCCTATGGAAAGAATTGGAAGAATATTTCAAAGATAAAAGTAAGGCTGCAAGAGCAATCCAGGAATTTAGTCGACAAAGAGGTATCTTAATGGATAAAGAATTAGAAATCCTATGGAAAGGGAATAAACTCGAAATTAAAGAAATCCAGAAAAAGATTAAAAAAATTTCTCAAAGAATAGAAAAAAAAGAAAAAATAATCATCCAGAACTTAGAAGATAAAATGGAAGTAATGATGATTTTGCATAAGATACAATAAAGCCCCTAAAACAACCTATCACCACTGATAGGTTGTTTTTTATTGCGTTTGATTCGTCAACACATCAAATTGTTGCATCGCCTTTTTATACTCATTATTAAGAGCATTAATAGCTTCCGCCTCTTCATTCATTTTGTCGATCAATCCCTGTATCTGCTCTGCGATCGCAGTATCTTGCGTACCACTTCCTTCCATAAAATGCGACTTAAGCAAGTCTAACAATTGAAATGTATACGTATTATAGTTTATTAATCGCTGTGTAATCTGCGCACCATATATCGTTGCTTGTAAACCAACTTGTGCAGCTTCCTCAGGACGAACTTCAGCAAGTTTCTCCGTGATATGCACTAATTCATACGATAGTTGCAACGCATCCTCTCTGACCTGCTCATTTTTTTGTATCTCTGTAAGCACAAGATTCAACGCAGTGTTATAATCCTCGCCAAGTTCTGCCTGCCGAATCGTTTTCAGAGTATTCACAGACTCACGAGCCCCCGCAACAATACCTTCAGAAATTGAAGCACCACGAATCCGTGCCGCTAACAATTCCGTAGGGACGAACGGTTTCTCTTTTGGATGAATGCGTCTCAAAAAAAATATCGCTGCAGTAAGAGTAAGGAGTAAAAAGAGAAGATATCTCCACCATTTTTTCTCTCGAAAATACAAAAACGACATATTTACACTCTAGGGAATTTCTTTACAAGAATCAAGCAGTATTTTACAATGCTTCTTAGTGTCGTAAGATACGCGGGCGTCGTATAGTGGCTATTATATTTCCTTGCCAAGGAAGAGACGGCAGTTCGATTCTGCTCGCCCGCTCATATTAGTGCATCAACGTTCTGGAAATACAAAAAACTCCTCTGAAAGGAGTTTTTTCTTATGACACAGAAACTATAACCTATTCTTGATTTTATTGTCCTAAATATTCCTTAACTTTCGAGGCAATATATTCAATAGAAACATCACTCTTGATTAAAAAATCACGAACACCTGCAGGATATGCTGATCTTTCAAGGTTCGTTAGAATTATTGTCGGGATATCTTTTTTAAGATCATTTTTTAGGTGATATAAAAATCCGATACCATCCATTTTGGGCAAAATAAGATCAAGAAGAATAAGGTCTACCTCCATATGCTCCAACATACGAAGAGCACTTTCTCCGTCTGATGATGTTTCGACAGGATACCCACACGCCTCCAATCCATTTTTAAGGAGGTCTCGATACTGAACATCATCTTCAATAACAAGTATTTTTTTCATAATAGAGATTATCCCTTTTTTAAAAGTATATCATTGTGACTTCAACGCAACCAGTCAACCTGTGCATAGGCATTGAAATACTCCAATGCTTTTGGTCAATAGAATCGGTCTCTAAGACCTATCATTGTCCCGACATCGCACCCAGAAGAAAACATCTCAATAACATTCGGCACTCCGCCCGCTACGGCAACGCGCATTCCTGCTTGCGCACACAGAGTTGCTTCATGTACTTTTACCCTCATCCCACCACTTCCATTATGAGAAGTTCCTGCTATTTTAGATGAATCATTTCTCCATTCTCGCCAGTCAATTTCAGCATATAATCGAGCATCCTTATCTTGCGATGGATCTCCTGAGTAAACGCCACCAACACGGGTTAGGAATAAAACCGCATCGCTTTTAAGCAGGAATGCGACCATACGGGCAAGTCTGTCATTCTCGCTAATACCTTCTTCCATAAGACGAATCTCCTCATCGGAAATAACATCATTTTCGTTCACTACGGGAATAATTCCGTGTGATGCATACGTATCAAGCGCCGTCCTGATATTTTCTCGTTCATGATCATCCTGCCAATTAGCAAACGTTACCCATACTTGCGCTATTTCTTTCCCATAAGAAGAAAATGAATCTCCCCATTTGTTCAATAAATGTCGATTACCAATACCCGCTATCTCTTTCTTATTGAAACAGTCAGAAGAAATACTCAACGATGAAAGACGTTCCCTTCCCGCCTTAATTGAACCAGAACTGACGATAACGACCCTTGTTCCAACGTTTGATAATTCGGCTATCTGTCGAGCATAATGATCAAAGACCCCCTGATCAAGATGTTCATCTCCTCCAAAAAAATTCTCCGTTCCAAACTTGACCACTAATGTACCTATATGTTTTTTCTTCATAATTTTCCCATCCTTATATGTATTAAAAAACCTCGTCCTTACTACACCAGAACAATCGTTCTGTCATAGTAAGGACGAGGCTCTTACAAAACACCACGTGGTACCACCTTACTTTACTTCTTCATCATTGAAGGAAATCTCATTAACTGGCAGCCATACATCAGATACCAGTGTCCCTCTTTATACGGTTAGGCATCCGTCACTGCTTATTACCGTCTCCGGTCTTTTCGCAGGCAGCTCCCGGGCCGGTTCTCCGCCAACCGGCAGATACTATTCCCGTTCAATGCTTTTATAACTCTATTTATTTGTTAATAGTATTAGCCTACGGGTTTAAATTATATCTGTCAATATACGCAATCATCAAAATCTCTGTGATAAACATATGCGGGAGATGAGGGGATCGAACCCCCGACCGCGGTTTTGGAGACCGCTATTATACCACTTAACTAATCTCCCTCTACCAATAGCTCCTTAATACAGAATACCGTAAAATACCCATAAAAGACAAGAATACGACCATGAATTTCCACACTTACAATAATCGTCAAATTACTTATGAGATAAAAAAAAGCGGTACCTTAATCAAATAAGGTACCGCTTCCTGAAAAATTAAACGTATGCGGAAAATCCAGCAAAGAGTACATCCATATGATTTTCTAAGTCGGTAAATTTATCAGCGGCTTTTTGCAAAATTATTGCTGTATTTTTCCTAAAACTAACAACTTCGACTTTAATGCCTTGTTTATGTAGTTCCTCTACGAGCGGGACAAAATCACCATCACCAGTCGCAAGAACTACAACATCAATCTTTTCGTCTCTCACTAAACATAATGCATCAACCACTATTGCAATATCCCAATTAGCTTTTTGACCACCATTAGGGAAAGTACGAACTCCTTTTGTCTTGATTTCCATCCCTGATTTTTTTAGAAAACTAAAAAAATCTTCCTCATGAGGATTGTTTCCTCGTACGCCATATCCAATAGCGCGAACCAATGTTCTCCCTTGTAATGCCTTATCGATTAGCTTTTGATAATTCACTTTGCTATTGTGAAAATTCCTTGCATGATAGTAGAGATTCTGCATATCAAAAAGGATTAACACACGCTGTTTTTCATTGTGTAATTTGCTCATATTATTAAATTTTTAAAAAACTAATTAATTAAATAAAGAATCAGTTATTTTATAACTATACTTCTTTTTAAGATAACAATATTTCTCTTGTTTCGTCAAGTCGCTATTCTCGAATCACTTTCAAAAAGTTCCTTTTCCCTGACTGCAAAGTGACAAAAGTCCCTTCTTCAAGCTCCAATATGGCATGTGCATCCTCCACTATAACATCTTCTATACGCACTCCTCCTTGCTCTATCAATCGCCGTGCTTTGCTTTTACTGTCAGTGATACCCCCATTCACAAGAATATCGATTATCACCATTCCTACCGAAGGAATAAAAAGTTCTTTCATATCGGTCGGTGTTTCTTTTCGCTGAAACACCTTTTTGAACTCGTCCTCCGCTTTCTTCGCAGCTTTTTCTCCATAATAGATGGTTACGATCTCTCTCGCAAGACACATCTTGATATCCCGCGGATTTACATGCTTCTTTGTAAGTCGTTTTTTTATCTCTTTAATTTCATTCATCGGTACGTAAGTACAGTCGGTGAATAATTGCGGGATGTTCTCATCAGCTTGAGCCATAAGCTTGCCATACATATTATCGGCCGACTCATCAAGAAAAACACCTGTACCCAAGCTCTTCGACATCATCTTTTCTTTTGTGATCGGATTTTCAAGAAGCGTTGTGATAAAAACGAACTTTTCTTTCTCTTTTAGCTTTCTCAAAAGTGTCCGACCCACAAGAGCATTGAACCTTTGATCATTACCGCACATTTCAATATCAACCTCAAGATGAACGCTGTCATACCCTTGCATGAGTGGATAAAAAAATTCATGCAGATATATCGGTTTTTCCTCCTTCATCCGTTTTTCGAACATGTCCCGTTCAAGCATCTGCTGCACAGTAAAGTTAGATGCAAGTTTAATGACATCTTCAAAAGTAAACTTTGAAAGCCAATCATGATTATACATAATTTTCACAGGATTCTTCTTATTGTAGAGATCTATAACAGAAGAAATTTGTTTAAGCCATGTTTTTACATTTTTCTTTACTTCCTCTCGAGACAGTTGTGTTCGAGCGGCCTCTTTGTCGGTCGGGTCTCCGATACGCGCGGTAAAATCTCCGATCAAAAATATAATCTCATGCCCGAGTTTTCGAAATCTTTCGAGAATAATGTAATTCGTAGCATGTCCGAGATGCAATGAAGTTCCAGTAGGGTCGGTACCGATGTAAATTCGTAATTTTTTTCGAGAAAGCAAAAGCTTTTTAAGCTCCGTCTTTGACGGTAGTATTTCGGCAACGCTTCGTGAAAGAATTTCGTCGATCTGTTCTTCCTTACTTAATTTTTTTGATGACTTCATCGATAACGCCATATTTTTTCGCTTCTTCCGCACCAAGCCAAAAATCGCGGTCGGTGTCTTTTTCTATTTTTGCAATTGTTTGCCCTGTATTTTTAGCAAGCAATTGGGTCATTTTTTTCTTCATCTTCAAAACTTGTCGGGCAGTAATCTCAATATCAGATGCTTGTCCCTCTGCTCCCCCCATCACTTGATGTAATAAAACTTCAGCGTTTGGCAATGCAAACCGTTTATTTTTAGCTCCTGACGATAGTAAAAACGCCCCCATAGATGCAGCCATACCGACACAAATCGTTCGGACATCAGGTTTGACGTATTGGATAGTATCATAAATTGCAAGTCCCGCACTCACTGATCCCCCAGGAGAATTAATATAAAATTCTATATCTTTTTTCGGATCTTGATTTTCAAGAAACAACATTTGAGCAATCACCGTATTTGCGACCGCATCATTTACTGATCCACCAAGAAAAATAATCCTATCCTTCAATAATCGAGAATAAATATCATATGCTCGTTCACCATATGCGGTTTTTTCAATAACTGTTGGGATTAAATATTGATTTATTAATTCGTGTTCACTCATTATATATATTCTATAACTCTATACGACATTTTTATTACATAAGCACATTGCTTATTCATCATCGGAAACTTTCCGATAAATCGGTTTTTCTTCATCAATCACATTTATTTCCGTATGCTCTTCGCCATCTCCATCATCAAACTTTTCCGCTGAAGCAATACCTCCTTCTTGCGACTCTTCCGGTCTCGATTGAGAACGCACATCAATTCTCCATCCTGTCAATTTTGCCGCCAAGCGAACATTCTGCCCCCCCTTCCCAATAGCCAGACTCAATTGATCATCTGCGACAAAAACTCTTGCTTCGTGATCTTGAACAATTTTAACACCTTGTACTTTCGCGGGAGAAAGTGCATTGCTGATAAACCTTTCCGGTTCAGGAGACCATTCAATAATATCGATTTTTTCATTACCAAGTTCATTAGTGACGGTCATCACTCTTGTCCCCCTTTGGCCAACGCAGCTGCCAACAGGATCGACACCTTCAACTTCCGCATATACTGCAATTTTAGTCCGAGATCCGGGCTCTCGAGCAATTCCCTTTACCTCCACAATGCCATCGGCTATTTCAGGCACTTCCATCTCAAATAATTCGCTGATAAAACATGGATGTGCCCGAGAAAGAAGCACTCCCATTGCACGACCTGTCTCTGTTTGGACGGAAGATACATAAAACCGCAATCGTTCGCCGATACGATAATGTTCGCCGGGAATCGATTCGTTGTAAAACATTACTCCCATTGCACGACCAAGATCAATAAAAACGTTACCTCGTTCTACTCGTTGTACAACTCCACTGACAATCTTACCTTCTCTATCTTTGAATTCCAAAGCGACCGAATCTCGTTCCGCTTCGCGCAGCTTTTGCAAAATAACTTGTTTCGCTGTCTGCGCAGCAATCCGTCCGAAATCGGTATACTCCGGTAACGGAGTAATAATCTCACCGCCGACCTCAATATCCGCTTGAATCTTTTGCGCTTCATCAATAAATATGTGGCGTTCCTGATTATATCGCGGAAGCAAATGAGCTTCCTCTCCCTGCGCCTGCTCTTTTTCTTTTTCCTCTGTTTTTTCTTCGTCTTGCTCTTCTTCAACCCTGCGAACTATCGTATCATCGACAACCTCTTTAATCCTCGTAAACTTTAGCTCTCCCGTCTTTGCATCAAGTCGTGCTCGAATAAGTGCTCCTTTCTCGCTATACTCCTTCTTGTACGCGGCAGCAAGTGCTGTTTCAATCGCATCATAAACACGCTCTAATTGAATACCTTTTTCTTCTACGATTTGATTAACTGTTTGAATTAATGTTTTAAGATCCATAGTAAGTATGTTGTTATTTAATTTATTAACGTTTTAAAAGGCCCGTTTTTATGACGGACCTTACTTATAATAAAGTATATGCAATTTTCAGGTAAAAATCAATATCTTTGCATACGACCCGTCATCACACCTATCTCACAAATGGCGCAATAGCCTTGAAACCTGAATAAGAAGTACTCACGATGACATAATTACCATGCCATCCATAATTAAATGATGATCCTTTTGTAGGATAAGTCTTATATCGACTCTCTTCCAAAATACTACCATTTTTAAATTCAACCTGTGCTGTTCTGGGAGGAATCACAAAAAAGTTTTCAAGATTATTTGTATTTTCAAACATTTGTGCTACATCGTCACGTGACGCTTCGTCGGATAACTCAAAGATATATCCGGACCATGCACCATTTTCATCATAATAAACAAACCCTGTAAAATCGTTTTTAAACATACTGACAATCATACTACGATCAATGGTCGGTAACATAACCGAAAGGAAATCATGTGCACTCATCGATGATTCTCCTTGTAAAAATGTAACCTCTTGAATAACATCGTTTGTTTGATTTCCTTCCACCAATACATTCAATGCCCCCTTGATTTCTCCCAAATTTACGTTTGAGACGACAACCGTTCCTTGTAAATCGGCAGGACGCGACACATCGAAAAAACTGGTATGTTGAAATACGGGAGTAGAGGGTTCTATCATCGGGGGCTCCTGTTCCTGTTGCGGAATAGAAACTTCCGTTTCCGGAACTTCGTGCGGCTTTAAAAGCGGAACAATAAGAAAATAACCAACAAGAGCGCCTACAACGATAAAAGCCCCAACTCCAACTATAATTTTTATAAAATGTTCTTTTCTTTCAGGATCTTGTTCTTTCGAAACAGGCGTTTCCGTTATATGTGGCTCAAAAATTTTTTCCTCATTATTATGGAGCTCCGTCGGCCGAAACTTCTCGGGTTCTGTTGGCACACCTCCTCCTTCCTTTAATGCATCCATATCACTGGACATCGTTCTGATACTAATATCTTGTTCAGGAGGAGCAGGAACGTCATCACGAGATTCTTCATTATTAAGAGGAGATGTTGATGCTTGTTCAGCTACAGTCGACGATGGAGATACTACACTACTTTCCTCTTCTGCTTGTTTTTTCTGCACAGAAGCAAATTCTTGAGGTAACGGCGACACGGATTGTTGAGACACAACAGCAGCCTCTACAGGTTGAGAAGAAACAAAATCTTCTTTCCCTTCCTCATCATCTTTGACAGGAATATCTTTTAGTGAGGGAAGCTCTGTCTGCGACGTTTGATATCCACTATCGGCAATGCTTGCCGACTGTACGGTTTCTTTTTGTTCACTTTTATCCGCTCCCGGCATAGGGGCTGGACCCATACTACCAAGAGAAGATTGTTTTTCGTCCATATTTGTATTATAGCATGTAAGAAAACCTTCCTTCATGTGGATAACCTGTGCACTTTTCTTTTTAAGAAGAAAAATAAACGATAAAATATAGATTTTTGTCGCATACTATTAAAATAGAGTCTCAAAAAAACAGCTCGATGGTGATCGAGCTGTTTTTAAACCTATTTACCAGTTTATATCTTCATTAATCCTCCGTAACTTGTTTAAGAGATAATGATGTTTTCCCATTTTCCACTTTCAATATTTTTACTCGCACCATATCTCCTTCTTTCACCACGTCACGCACATTTTTCACAAATCCTTCTCTCAATTCAGAAACATGTATCATGCCACTCTTGCCGCCCGCAAATTCAACAATTGCTCCAAACTCAAGAATCTTTACAACACTACCTTCAACAATCTCTCCTTCTTCAAAATCATGTGTTATCGCCTCTATAATCGTACGTGCCTTTTCCGCTTTACCTATGTCTTGTGCAGAGATAAAGACAGACCCATCCTCTTCAATGTCAATCGTGATAACTCCAGTCTCTTCGATAATACCGTTGATAACTTTCCCTCCCGATCCGATAACTTCTCCTATTCTTGAAGGATCAATTTTTATACAAATGATTTTTGGAGCAAACGGTGAAAGTTCCTTTCTCGGCATACTGATGACACTATCCATTTTTTCAAGAATATGAAGCCGTGCTTCTCTCGCCTGCTCAAGCCCTTCTCGAAGCATCGAAATGGTAATACCTTCAACCTTGACATCCATCTGAATGGCATTTACTCCGTCTCGTGTTCCTGCAACTTTGAAATCCATATCTCCATAATGATCTTCCGGCCCTTGAATATCCGTCAATATTTTATATGCGCCATCTGATCCAATGATAATCCCCATCGCAATTCCTGCGACTTGTTTTTTTATTGGGACGCCCGCATCCATTAATGCGATACTACTCGCGCATACGGTTGCCATAGACGAAGATCCGTTTGATGATAAAATTTCCGAAACAATCCGAATCGTATACGGAAATTCCTCTTTCTCCGGAAGCATTGGTCGCAACGCCTTCTCCGCAAGAGCACCATGTCCAATCTCACGTCTCCCCGGTCCACGCAATGGGCGCACTTCACCAACCGAAAACGGTGGAAAATTGTAATGCAACATAAATCGCCTTTTTCCTGAAAATTCAATCGTCTCGACAAGTTGCTGCCCTTCGGGAGGAGCAAGAGTTATCACACAAAGAGACTGCGTCTTCCCTCTCATAAAAAGACCTGATCCATGCACACGAGGGAGAATACCTGTTTCTATATACAAATCTCTTACTTCATTTATTTTTCTTTCATCAACTCGCCGTTCTTTCTCTAAAACATTCTTATGCATCACATCGTTTACAACATCCTCGAACACTGCGATAGCAAGTCCTATATCTTTCCCCGCATATCCATACGTATCTTCCAAATGCGTTTTTAATGTTTGTGAAAGATGGGCCATGCGTTCATCTCGTTCGGTTTTATCCTTAACAAAAAGAGCCCCTTCAATCGTATTCGCCACAAATTCATATACTCGCTTTTTGAGAGTATCATCGGCCTCACTTAATGTTACACTGGCTTTCTGTTTCCCAATTTCGGCAGCAATGTTATTTTGAAACACATTGATTTTCTCAATTTCTTCAGAAGCTTTCTCAAACGCAACGATAACATCAGCCTCCGCAGCTTCTTTGCCACCCAATTCAATCATATTTACCTTACCATGCGCTCCCGCCACAAATGTTTCGAATTCAAATTCTCCAGCCAATTCGCTGACTTTCGGATTAACAATAAACTCATCACCCTTTTTTGCGATACGTACTCCTGATGCCGGACCATTCCATGGAATGTTCGAAATCAAAAGAGCCGTAGAAGCGGTTACAAGAGCGACAAAGTCGGGATCGTTCTCTTCGTCGAATGAAAGAACGGTGGAAATAACTTGAATACCTCTGCGTATTCGTCCATCAAAAAGCGGACGAATGACTCTATCGATAATTCTACCTGAAAGGATGGCCTCGTCCGACGGTCTTCCTTCTCGACGCATAAACCGACTCCCTAACATTTTTCCAACCGCATAAAATTTTTCTTCGTAGTCAACAACGAGAGGTAAATAATCCCTATCTTCATCTCTGTTATTCATAACAACTGTCGCTAAAACAGTAGTGTCACCATATCTGCCGATAACAGCAGCATTGGCCTGCTCCGCTATTTTTGAGACCTCAATCGTCAACGTACGTCCCGCGACGTCGGTACTGAATAATTTTCGTTCTATATCCATATCTATTGATGTGCACACGAAAGAAGAATAATCGAATTTTTGTGAATACATCCGTGTTATACACCGATACATTCACAAAAAAATTCGTTATTCATATACAATCTCGCGTGCGTATTATTATGACCTTTTTTTTACTTTTCTTGTTGACCTGAAAACAACACTCGGATGAAGGTCCAGATCGAAAAAACCATCAACCGTTTCCCGTAATTTACTTGATGTCGTCTTACCAAATGCAGCAGCCTCGACACCACGTCCCAACCCCCATTTAAGATACTCCACAAGAGGAACAAAATCACCATCTCCTGTGACTAAGATGATAATATCAAGAAGAGAGGCCATGCGAATAGCATCAACCGCCATTCCAACATCCCAATCGGCCTTCTTTACTCCGCTTTGAAAAACTTGGATATCTTTCATTCGAAGCTCAATGCCCGCTTTCCCAAGCGCATCGAAAAAACTATCTTCTCCCGTTTCAGGGCTGCTTTTCACAACATATCCAAGTGCACGAACCAATTTTCTTCCCATAATAAGCTCTTTTATAAGAGCTTCATAATTAACACGCGCTCCGTATAAATTCTTTGCGGAGTGGTATAAATTCTGCACATCGATAAAAATACCGACGCGCTGTTCCTTATATGGAATAATTGCCATTATTTTTTGAGTCCAAGCTTCTTTATCACTTCAGTGTATTGTTCAGGAGAGTCTACTGAAAGATAGTTAAGCAATTTCCGTCTCTGACTTACCATTCCCAACAATCCTCTTCGAGAATGGTTATCTTTTGGATTCTTCTTAAGATGACCCGCTAATTCTTCGATGCGTTCTGTAAGAAGGGCAACTTGAACATCCGCCGATCCTGTATCGGTTTCGTGTGTTTTAAATTTTTCGATGACAGCTTTCTTTATATTAGCTTCCAACATGTTTTGATGTTAACAGCTTTTAGCTTAAAAGTCAAAACATTGCTTTTTTTAAAGCCATCACACTCTTTTTGTCGCAAAATATATATTATTCATATATAATGTAAAAAAGTATAATGGAATCTATACATTCTCTCATACAAGAATTTCTTGATTATCTCGTTATCGAACGCAATCGCTCTCCAAAAACAAGAGAAAATTATCGTCGTTGTCTGGAACGGTTTGTTTCGATAACTAAAATATCCTTTTCAAAAGACATTACGGAAGGGACAGTCCGAGCTTTTCGCATTAAAATGTCAGAAAGAACCCCATCGCTATCAAAACGAACACAAGCATATTACGTAATTGTAATCCGCAGTTTTCTAAAATATCTTGCCAAAAGAGGTATACGAACAATGGCAGCGGAAAAAATCGATCTACCTAAATTGCCCGAACGACATATTTCCATCATCGAATACAATGATCTGGAGCGTCTCCTTGACGCTCCGAAAGGAACGGATATCCGCACTTTCCGAGATAAAGCCATACTTGAAACACTTTTTTCAACAGGACTACGTATTTCCGAACTATGCGCGCTTGATCGTTATACAAATCTTGACAGAAACGAAATATCAATACGAGGTAAAGGTGGTGTCATTCGAGTCATTTTCTTTTCTGAACGAGCAAAAACGGCTATCAAAAACTATCTCGATAAACGTGTCGACATGGAAGAAGCGATGTTTATAAGTCTTTCAAAAGGAAACAAACCAAAAGTCATCGGGCGAATTATTCCTCGCGCAATACAACGTCTCGTAACACATTATGCGCGTGCCGCCGGAATTCCGGACCATGTGACGCCACATCAACTACGTCATCAATTCGCAACCGACTTACTGATGAACGGCGCAGATCTGCGGTCTGTTCAAGAACTTTTGGGACATGCAAACATCGCAACAACGCAGGTTTATACACACCTTACCAACAAACACTTAAAAGAAGTACATCAGACCTTTCATAGGAAAAAGGGGGGGATATGAATCAGGAATATGGAATAATGAATCATGTAGAAAAGAAGGAGAAACGAGTTTCGTTTCTCCTTCTTTTCTTTTTATTAAAAATTCTTGATTCTAGCTTCATGTTTAATAATTCAAATTGTTTTCCTGTTGATATTTTAATGATATACTTTTATTAAAAGTATACACGACATATGATTTTTTCAATTGGATTTGCTTCTATGCTTGTATGGTTAACAGCTATTATTTTAGCTAGTTTAGGTATCGTGGTTCTCTTTGGAAATAGAAGTCTAATGTCTCGTGCTTTCGCCAACTTTTTGTTATGGGGGTCTCTTTGGTTAGCATCTCATGGGCTCTTTCATTCGGCAAACGAGATAGCGGCGCAGAATTTAATAAAATCTAATTACTTTTTTGGTGGAGCGCTTGCGGCGGCATTTTTTTATTTTGCCTTGGTTTTTCCCGAAGGGAAGAAACCGAAATGGTGGGTAATACCATTACTGATTGCTTCACAGATTCTTCTTGGAGGATTGTATTTATTTACAAACACTATTGTTTATGGAGCGATTTCTATACAATCGCTTGGCCATTGGGGATGGTATTTTGGATCATTATCAATTTTATTTGATTTTTTCTTCTATCTATATTGGTGTGGTGGATTAGGGTTACTGTTTAGAAAATTTTGGAAAAAGGAGAAAGGGAGCGTAGAAAGGATTCATTTGAAATATGTATTGATAGCGATGATCATATCAATTTCTCCAACGAGTATAATGAATATTCTCTTACCGAAGTTAGGATATTTTTCACTAGACTGGATAGGAGCAGTGACGGTATTAAATTTTGTAATAGTGATAGCATATTCGATTATCAAATATAACCAGATGGATGTAAAAGCGGTAGCAGCGGAGGTATTAGTACTTGTTATGGTGATTGTTCTTTTTGCAAATATATTCACGAGCGCGACACTGT
>JAZDFH010000010.1:0-2703 GCA_043808035.1 bacterium
AGTAGTGTATGGGTGTAACATGCGCTTCAATGCGCTCACTCAAGAATATTACAATCTCATGGCCAAGGCCGGATTCCGTTTTATTCTCTACGGTATGGAGTCGGGAAACCAAAAAACCCTCGATAAGTTGGATAAGGGCACAAAAGAGGCAGATACGATCAATGGGTCTCGCATGGCTTCAAAGGCAGGTCTTGAGCCGCATGCCACCATAATGCTTGGCTATCCATGGGAAAGTTATGCCGACGCCAAACGAACGATAGAAGTGGCCAAATATTGCTTTAAAAAGGGCTATTTCACCACCATGCAGGCAACAATCGTCATTCCATACCCCGGTACCCCACTCTACAGGGAATGCAAAGAAAAGGGATGGCTTTTAACGGAAGATTATGAACGGTTTGACATGCGGGAGCCCGTGATGAAAACTCCATTTCCCAAAGAGCAAATATATGAGCTTGAACAAGAGCTCTACTCTGCGTTTATGACTCCCCAATATATCATAAGGAGGGTGGCGGCAATTCGAAGCCTGCACGATTTTACTTATCTTTTTTACATGGCAGGGAAGTTGCTAGCTCATTTGCTGGACTTTGACCCTAATCAGACCAAAACGAGTTTTATTTCGTTTGCATTCTGGAAAAACGCTGCAAAGTCACTGGGAAAACATTTCTTCAAGACAAAAACGAAAGTAGACTCAGAAAAAGATAAGGTCAACCTCAACGACAGCGCTGTGAATCTATGAAACTTTTTGTACACCTATTAACTCATCTTATTTTGAGTCTGTTTGTTGGCTTTATCATGTGGAGAGCTTCAGGAAGTGCTTTTGTCTTTGCAGCTTCGCTAATGAGCGGCCTTTTCATAGATATTGATCATTTTATTGACTATTTCTTAGCCTTTGGTACTAAATTTAATTTCGTTTATTTTTTAAAGGGATACTCGTTCCTCAAAACCGATAAAATATATGTCTTTTTTCACTCCTGGGAGCTTGTTATTATCCTTCTTCTTGTCATGCCTATCGTTGCTTTATTGGGTGGGGGTTGGACTATTGTATTTTTTCTTCTTTCTTTTTCTCTGAGCCTATTTTTTCATCTTACGGTTGATGTATTCACCAATGCGATGCTCCCTCAATCATACTTTGTAACCTATCGCCTCATGCATAAATTCGATCTAAAAACAATGGTTACTAAAAGTCATTATATAAAGCATCTCGACCAAAAAAAATCGAGTATACTATCCCCATGACTCCTCCTCTTGTATCCGTTGTTGTGACAACAAAAAATGAAGAAGCAAATATAAAAAACTGTCTTCAATCAATCATTTCCCAAAGTTACAAAAATGTAGAGATAATAGTGGTCGATAATCACTCAACCGATAAGACAAAGGAAGAGGTTGATCGTATGTGTCATTCCCGCGAAGGCGGGAATCCAGCCTCTAATCACATTTCTTTTTACTCATATGGACCCGAACGTTCTGCCCAGAGAAACTTCGGAGTTGAAAAAGCTCAAGGAATGTACATTCTTTATGTTGATGCGGATATGCTGCTGTCTTCCGACCTTGTTGAGAATTGTGTTGATTATATGTGTAAAAATAACTGTATCGCCCTTCATATAAGTGAACAAGTGATGGGGAAGGGGTATTGGGGGCAGGTACGACGATTTGAACGATCGTTCTATGATGGAACAGTCATAGATGGAGCACGTTTTATGCAAAAAAAGACATTTCTCAAAATAAAGGGTTTTGATGAAAATTTAAGCGGTCCTGAAGACTGGGATATTGACAAAAGAATAAAAAAAATCGGTCCTATTTGCCTGTTGCCAAACAATAATAGCAAAACGGTAATCTTTCATAATGAAGCACAGTTTAACGTATTCAAATATATAAATAAAAAACAATACTACGGTAAAAGTTTTGCAACATATATTGAAAAGTGGGGAAAAGATGACCCCGATATCAAGAAACAGTTTGGGCTTTGGTATCGCTATTTTGGAGTATTTATGGAACAGGGAAAATGGAAAAAACTTCTTATTAATCCACACTTGGCGTTTGGCATGTATTTTTTAAGAATATTAGTTGGCGTCAATTTTTTATTGAATGAATAACAAGGGGGTTTTGATTTTGTCTCCTTTTTTTTACCCCAATATTGGAGGGGTTGAGAGTCATCTCGATGATTTGGTGAAGGAGCTTGATGAAAAGGGTTACTCTGTGTTTGTTCACACCTATTCTCCAATTACAACCAATGTTGCGTGGAATACCTACGAAAAAAGAGGCAGAAATATCCATATCAGACGGTATGGATGGGTAGGAAAAAATATATTTCACAGGATAGAAAAGTTTCCTTTTATCGATTTTCTCTACCTCACACCTTATTTATTTATCCGGACTTTTTTTTGGCTCCTTTTTAATAGCAACAAAATATCCATAATTCACGCTCAGGGTTTTAACGCTGCTTTGATGGGTGTTGTATTAAAGCGGTTATTTCATAAGAGACTTATCGTAAGCACACATGCAATCTATGAATTAGATAAAAATTCAAGTACTGCGAATAGAATTGCATGGATTCTTAATAACGCCGATAAAATCTTGGCAGTATCTAATCATTCATACAACGAACTTCTTTCGTTTGGATGTAATAAAGATAAGCTCAGCCATTACACCTATTGGATCGACCTCAGCCTATTCCACAAAACAAACTCCTCTGTCATTCCCGCT
>JAZDFH010000011.1:0-6489 GCA_043808035.1 bacterium
ACTCGTAATGTGATTATCGTTCATTGTTATTGTCATTAATACTCATGGTATGATAATCACCCAGCAAAAAGGAGCTTTCAGCTCCTTTTTGTGTTGGAATGGGTTTTTATTTCAGGCTACTTGTGTGTTGGACAAGACTATCAGTTGCAAAAATACCCATATTTTGCAATACTTATGATAATAGGGTGACACATATGGTTCGAATCGCTTAAACACCGCATTATTAAAGCGGATATTTTTGATGAGAATATCTGAAATAATCTTTCTCACGATAAACTTTGGGAATCATCCTTCACAACCTTGATCGCTTTGCCCGTAATCAATGCATCTGATATTTTCCGATATGCAGATGATAAGATTCTCTGGAATGTGCTTTGTGATGTCCCCATCTTTTCGGCACATTGTGTTTGT
The DNA here is from genome assembly GCA_043808035.1 of bacterium. GTDB lineage: Bacteria > Patescibacteriota > Minisyncoccia > UBA6257 > Colwellbacteraceae > JAZDFH01. The sequence goes on from JAZDFH010000011.1 coordinate 412, forward strand.
TCAAGTTTTTCAATATTCTTTAAACGAAGTGCTTCCAATTCCTCCAGAGATAATTCAACAACCTCTAAAGACCTCATGGGGACTCCTTGCGGCTTAAAAAAAACAATATCCGGATTAAATCCAATTTTTCTACAACGTTTTGGTCTTGGCATACTACTATTATGATATAGGTAAACAAAGAAAACCACCCACGGTTCGCATGCTAAACAATGGGTGGTATTCTTTTTATGTCTGGTCGGCTTCTAACGCAGCTTTTGCTTCTTGAACCGCTTTCAGTTCTCTCTCTAAAACACTCTCTTCCTCTTTTAACACATCGAGTTCATTACGAGAATCAAAAAATCTTCTCTGACCATACCCGTAGTTCCTGCAGCAACAGCCTCTACCTATACCCACGTTGCAATTTCCATATCCCCGACCAGTACCCGGTCCATATCCCGCAGGACCTGTTTTATCTAATTGTGGCATAGTATTTTAATCTTTTAATTAGTAAAGTCAGGTAATCCGACCTTTGATTTACATTACCTATTATGAATATATACCCATAATGGATATATTGCAAGAAAAAAGAAACATAAAATATGTAAATTTATGTCTATAATTTCTTGATTTCTTGGTTTTTTAAAAAATAAAATACTGAGATCACTAACAGGTAGTAATAAAATGACTATAGTAATCGACTAAAAATCTTTTTTATTTAAAAAATATAGCCGTAAAAATAGACACTAAAAAATTGTATAAACCTTTTTTATTCATCTGGAAAATAAATTAATAATGCCTTAGTTTCATTAACTCATTCCCATATAATAGTATATCAAATCTTTACAGAGTATTCGAATTTTTAATCCCCCCCTACCACCGAGAAACCATGAGAAAGCTGGTATAATTTTCCTCATTATCCTGTAGATTTTCCCCGATGATATCGAGTTGATACAATGTGCTCAGTATTTTGGGCCCCATAACCGCAACTGTTTTTGGTAGTTTCCGTTCTGATAGCTTCTTTGCCACATTCGCGGTATCAATCAAATCGCCCTTGCCACTCTCCAAGTTCAAATGGGGATATTTTTTCTCCATAGTTGTTTTGCACTGCCGAAAAACTTGGGGATGCGCCATAATCGTTTTTATTTTCTGCGTCTCAACATCTGACCGTTTCATAAGGTAATGCTGAATCTTGATTCCAAATTCTTCGACGATTTTGAATTTATACCGCGCCATAGCATACACACTTTCGTCTACAATGCCCCCTACCGAGTTATGCATGGCAAACTGACCATAATCTATCTTTCCTTTATGTAACTCGCTTAACACACGTTCTGTCGTATAGAGATAGCGAACTTCGTATTTTTGTATGCCTTTTTCCGCAACATAGTGTTGAAGCGCTTGTTCATTAAAGCTCCCCACACCTCCTTGAATGCCAAAAACTATTTTGTCGGGATACAACCGTTTTGGAAGCAATTTGCCATAAACTTTATCGTACGCGTCTCCTATCTTCAACCGCATGTGGGGCGTATACGGATTGTATGTTTGTAAATCGGAAAACAGCTGCCATGTATCATTACACGTCTGTTCCATAATCTCGCGTAATTTACATGCACCAAGTGTATCGATGTCTGTTGAACCGAATTTATATTCACCCAACAAGCGTCCGATAAAATGAGCCACACCTTGAGACGACGCGGCTTGTTTGTCGTGATCTCGAGAGGATAAAGAAACCACGCGAAGTCCCTTTTGTTTAAAATATTTTTTCCAGAACAAACCGGTTTTATTCGATACCATACAAGTATCAAAAACAATAGGCAACCCATTAAATCCGTTTTTCGAACTATCGGGTCCAAACATAGGATGGGTTAATAAAGTCTGAATCTTAAGATTTTTAAATACTTGCTGAAAAATTTTTTTGGGATGTATTTTAACCGAAAGTGTATCAACCAAAACATGCTTCCCCATGATATATGGCTTATGTGCCCGCAGTACCGAATCAAATTCAGAGATTGGAACACAATAAAAAATAGTATGGATTTTATCTTGCGGGTATACTTCCTCTAAACTTTTTGCTATATGCGTTCTTTTATTAATCAAATTTTTATCAATCGGGTTTTTATCAAACACGATGATATCAAAATCGTCCTTTAACAGTCGATATAACGTTTTTCCAAATCTTCCGAACCCTACAATTGATACTGATTCCATGTTAAAAATATTCTTTTATATTGGTAATATCTGTACAAATACTGACACGGACATATCGTTCTCCGTTAGCGCCAAATGCCGTACCCGGAGTAACAACAATATGACGTTTGTGTAACAGCTCTAAAGCGAATGTTTCCGCATTGTCATATGCGTCAGGAATCCGCGCCCATACGTAAAGTCCCCCCTTCGGTAATGAAAAAGTCAGTCCTGACATCTTAAGATAAGACGAAATACTATCACGACGGTCTTGATATGTCTGGATCATGTTTTGATGCCATATTGTATCAGGATGAAGGAGTGCGTATGCCGCAAGGCGTTGCAAAGACAATGAAAGTCCTGAGTCTATTTGGCTTTTTACCTTTGCAAACGCTTGTATGACAGGTGCATTCCCCACAACAAACCCAATGCGATATCCTGCGAAAGAAAATGTCTTGGAAAATGAACCCATCTCAATTGCCACGTCTTTTGCGCCATCGATTTCTAAAATACTCGGTGCACGGAAACTACCAAATGTTATTTCACTATAGGCATTATCATAAACAAGCAAAACATTTCTTTTGCGTGCGAGCGTAACAAGCGATTGGAGATCATCCTTTGAAACCGTTCCGCCCGTAGGATTGTGCGGATAATTGAGCCATATATATTTTGTTTTATTAGTTATCTTTGACTCAATCTCATCACACGAAAACGTAAAACCATTCTCTTTTGTCACGCCATAAAAAACCGGATTCCCAAAAACCATTCGAACGGATGAGGTATACGAAGGATAACCCGGGTCCGGTATCAAAACCTCGTCTCCTGCATCAAGCAAGGTAAGCGGGAGATGCACAACACCATCTTTTGCCCCCAATAGCGGATACAGCTCATTCTCTTCCAACACAACTCCAAACCGCTGCAGGTACCATTGAATTAACGAATCTCTGAATTCAGAGATGGCACCATATCCCGGGTACATATATGCGTCCTGTTCATCGATATACTGTTTTAACTGAGTTTGATATTCCTTGCTTGGCGGAATATTAGGAGATCCCGGGGCAAGATTGAGAACTTTTTTGCCTGTCTTTTGTTCTAACATTTTTACTTCCTTCGCAAGTCGAGAAAAAATATACTCCGGAAATTGTTCAAGCCGTTTAGAAAAATGTATCATACAGCTGCATTATTTTTCTTGTATCGCCAGTGAATATTCATGAATCACTTGATAGATGCGTTCGACCATCTTTTCATCTAACCCCTCTTGTTGCGCAGATTTCTTACGCGACTCAAGTACTGTATCCCATCGTGCTACATCAAGCGGCGCAATACGAGAAGTCTTTTTTATCTCTCCAATTTTTTTCACCACTTTCATCCGCATACCTAATGCATGGATAATCGTTCCATCTATCGTATCGATAATATTTCTTAATGTGTCTATTCCTTCTGTATTCATATATGTTTTTATGATTTTTGTATTGCCTTCATCCGCAAGTAATGGTCCATGGTAACCAATGCTGCCATCGCCTCGACAATCGGGACTGCCCGCGGCACTATACAAGAGTCATGCCGACCGCTCGCTGCAATAGTTGTTTTTTTCCCCTCAATTCCTACCGTCTCTTGTTCTTTGCTAATAGTTGAAACCGGTTTGAATGCAACCCTAAAATCTATCGCCTCACTATTGGTAATCCCTCCCTGTATTCCTCCGGAATGATTCGTCCGCGTCCTTACACAACCATTCTTATCGGTATAAAACGGGTCATTATGTTCACTCCCCTGCATTGATGCCGCAGAAAAGCCGGAGCCAACTTCAAAACCTTTTGCCGCGTTGATACTCATCATCGCTTTAGCTAAATCAGCGGAAAATTTATCAAATACCGGTTCACCAAGACCAACGGGAACATTTCTAATAACTCCCGAGACAACACCTCCAACACTGTCTCCTTCTTCTTGAATACGTTTAATAAGCGCTATCATCTTTTCTGCGGTCTCATCATGAGGACACCGTACAATATTCTTCTCGACATCTTTCCATGTTACCTTTTTGTCGATGCAAGGTAGACAAACTGAACCAATTTGAGAGACATACGAGAGACACTCGATGCCACATACTTCTTTAAGATATTTTTTCGCAATAGCCCCTGCAGCAACACGCGCTAATGTTTCCCGTGCTGATGATCTCCCTCCTCCCTTCCAGTCACGGATACCATATTTTTTTATATAAGTATAATCCGCATGTGACGGACGGAAGACCCCTTTGAGATGAAGATAATCATCCGATCGAGCATCTTTGTTATATGCGAAAAGCGCAATCGGGGTTCCTGTTGTTTTCCCTTCAAAAACACCCGAAAGAATATGTATCGTATCCTCCTCTTTCCGTTGTGTCGTAATATCACTTTGCCCCGGTTTGCGACGATCAAGCTCTTTCTGTATATCATCTTCCGTTAACGCAAGTCCTGGAGGACAACCATCAACAACACAGCCGACACATCCACCATGAGATTCTCCAAATGTTGTTACACTAAAAAATTTTCCAAATGTATTTCCTGCCATAGTATGTTTTTTAAATTATTTTATATTCCGACCATATTGATAATTTCATTAACAATAGTTTCCGGTGTTTTATTATCGACGTTAATCATAATATCTGAATATTTTCTATATAACGGTTCGCGGAAAGTATAGAGATCACGTGCCAAATCGACATCTCGAAATAACGGCCGCGGTCTATCGTGTTGCAATCGTCGTTGCACTTCTTCAAATGACACTTGAAGAAAAATAATCTTCCCCGTCTCGCGTAAATAATCAATATTGATTTTGTTCATCACCACTCCTCCGCCCGTCGCAATAACCGCGTCCCTTTCTTTCGATAACCGCTTCGCGATTTGTATTTCATATTCTCGGAACTGTCGTTCGCCCTCCTCGTCGAATATCTCCATAGTACTTGTCTTTTCACTTAAACTACGAACAGCATCGTCCATTTCACAAAATTTTTTACATATTTTAGAAGCAAGCGCATCGCCAACCGTACTCTTGCCCGCACACATAAATCCAATAAGAACAATGTTTTTTATTTTTTGTGTCAGCATGTTATTATTTTTTTTACTTCTTCCCAAAAGCAAGGAAACGATTTTGTAACAACCTCCGGGCTTTCTATATGCAATGATGGAATTTCTACCGCAGCGACAGCAAAAGCCATTGCCATACGATGGTCGTTATATGTTTCAATACTGGCAGCATGAGGATTTCCTCCTTCTATGATTAAAAAATCATTACCTGATGTAACATGAACTCCCATTTTCCCTAACTCGCATTGCAAAGCAGATAGCCTATCTGTTTCTTTAACTCTCAAAGTTGATAACCCTGTAATTCTTGTCTCTCCACTAGCAAAACTCGCAAGCACCGCCAAAGTTTGGGCAGTATCCGGCATTGACTCCATATTCACCTCCTCGATTGCTCGAAGTTTCTTTGGACCTGTTACCTCTATCCACTGTCCGGCTTGATTCTTGGTTACCACACATCCCATCTGAGCCAAAAGATCAGGAAAGCGCACATCTCCTTGAGCAGAAGATGGAGATACGTTACACACTCGTACTGTTACTCCGGCAAGGGCTGCTATCGCCCAAAAATATGACGCGCCTGATGCATCCCCCTCAACAGTATAAGTACACGGTATGTATCGAGCTGGCACATCTACCTGATATTTCTTGTATCCACCATTTGTAACAGATACACCAAAATCCCGCATTCCATCAATTGTCATATCAATATATGACTTTGATAGGACTTACGCACATCCCACCACGCAATAAATATGAGATAATGTATATATTACCAACGAAAATATTTCACATCTCATGCAGCGCACAAAATGTTCTTTAGAGCTCTACACAAAATTTTTGATTTCAAACCACAATCGAT
>JAZDFH010000012.1:0-13496 GCA_043808035.1 bacterium
AAGCTTTTCGATAAACGCCGTATCTGTCTTGGTATACACATCCCCTTCTTTCTTCCCGACAAGCATGTTTGCCACTGCTTTTACTATTGTCAGTGGTGTACGCAAGTGATGTTGGGTGGTGAGCATAAAGTCTGTCTTTGCCTTATCCAACTCCTCAAGATCATGACGTGCTTTCTTCTCAACTTCATACGCTTTCCGTATCTCTATTGTCTGTTCCGCAACCTTCTCTTCTAAATGTTCATTGAGATTTTTAAGACTTGCATTTGCGCTCTCTAAATTGGAAGCAAGTTGAGCAATACGTTCTTTATCTCTCATCTCTTTTATAGCTGATCTAATAAAGAAAACACTGACTATACTGACAAGAATAAAAATCGAAAGATTGAAATATGATCCAGCCAGACCAACTTGAGTATAGACTCTATAAAAATTAATAAACGAAAGAACTACTAATATAGCCGCAAATATCTCCGTCGCGACAACTTTTACGCTAAAAAGTTTATATCGCAAAATTGCATATGCGCATGGAATAATAAAAAAGATTGTTGTGACTGAACTAAGATAAGAAAAAATTTGGACATTAAAAAAAGTTGGCATAATAACCTCCGAAAATAGAATTCCTATTGCTGCAAAAAAGAACATACCGGCAAAAATAAATTCAATTTGTTTTTTTAACGCTCTCGTCTTTGCCTCTTTTAATTTTTTATAGAAAACGATAGGCGCCCAAACAAATATATAGAGGAATCCATACACGGAGAAAAGGTCAAACAAAATGCCAGGTTTCCAATCAGACCAAAAACCAGCATCGCGAGAAATCATATTAAGCCTTGTCGGAGTTAAAAGAACAAGGATTAACGGAGGTCCCCAAATACAAATTTTTTTAACCAAGGATAGCTTAAAATCATTTTCCTCATTAAACGTATACCCAAGCCAAACAATAGCTGCCGCCATAATAATCGGTCCCGCAGATGTCTCCCGCATCCAAAACAAAGCCCAAAACGGAGTTTTGGCAATATAAGAAAGATAATTCGATAGTAACCACTCAATACAAAATATTAGAAAAACAATAAATGGCAAACTAATACTGAGTCTTTTAGAAGAGATAACAAGTAGCAAAATGACAAAATCTATGAATGTAAAAATAAGTAGACAAGATAGTATAAAAAATTCAAGTGTTTCTTTCGCCATTGTTAAATAATAATAAAATATTTTTTATAAAACAATTAAATTATCCCCTTTAGATACGCCTGTCGTATCCCATCAGGAAACTTTTCTATTGCGTACCGCAACATAGTACGAGGCATCTCTTTATAATGTTTCTGTAAAAACTCCTCTTCATCTAATCGAGACCGATTACCAACTTCACGTAACATCCACCCAACTGCTTTATGTATCAAATCATGTTCATCTTGGAACAAAATATCAACTATTGCAAACGTTGTATTAAATATACCATTTTTTACAAACCAAAAAGTTGCCATAATTGCAATCCGTCTATCCCACACACTTTCTGACTTCGCGAGTGTATATAGAAACTCTTTATCTTTATCAAATAAATACCATCCCACAATCTTGTCTGCTGAAACATCAACAAGATCCCAGTTGTTTACATATTCCTTTTTTCTTATATATAGACAATAAATGTCTTCTTTTATTCGTATATCTCCTTTTTGAAACTGATAAATGAGAATCAATAAAGCAACGAAACGCTCCTCATGTATTTTTGACTGTAACAATTTTTCAACATCAAAAAGAGATAAATCATAATACTTTTTAGCTATCGCCCGTGACACTGGGACAGGCAACCCTAAAAACAAATCTCCTTCCCCATATTCCCCTTTACCAGTTTTAAAGAATCGTTGCAGTATCACAGCTTTTCTTTTATCCTTTTTCGAACGTAGCTCTTTTATTAAAAAATTCAATTTGGTCATATACTATCCAAGTTTTGCGCCATTTGAGACACTTTTATCAGGCATCGCCAGTATTACGCTCCCATCTTCTCTATAAAACCCTGTCACTAAGAGCCTGTTCAAGATCTCACCGAGGGAAAGAAAAATAGGCTCTTATCGGCCAAGATATCAGAATTTCGGCTGCAAATGGCTCAGATCTCGTCAGAATATGTCCTATATTCTTCCTTCCCTCTTCACCATTTTCGCTCGAAATTCTGAGATCTATGGCTCGACATGAGATTTTGAACAGGCTCTAAGAATTCAGATTCAAATGGTCCTATTTTTTTAGGAGGAAAGTTTATGACTCCCACTATTTGACGACCCATAAGGTCTTCTTTTGTATAATTGTCAGTAATTCGAGCACTTGATTTTTTGATACCAAACGCTCCAAAATCTACTGTTATCTTATACGCAGGAATACGCGCTTCAGGGAAATCCTCAACTGTTATAATAGTTCCTACTCGTAATTCGATTTTCTCAAAATCCCCCCAAAAGATAGTATCCATGGCAACTGAATATTTTATTTTCTTTTAATACCATGATATCCTCATTACAAAAAATAAACCATGCTCGCGACGATCATATTCAATAAAATTATAATCAGTGCATTTTTTGCAGCGCTTGCCGCTCAATACATCAAAGCAATGATTGCGTGGAAATCAAGTAAAGAATTTCATTGGAGATATCTTTTTATCTCAGCAGGAATGCCATCTTCCCATACCGCCGCAGTAACCGCACTGACAGTCTCTGTTTTTCTCATTGAGGGAGCTTCTCCGCTTTTTGCCGCTGTCGCAATATTTTCAATGCTTGTCGTGCGAGACGTGCTTGGAGACAAGGTTTTTGCCCAACAACAAGAAGACCTTGTTAATAATGCTATACAAACATTTGTCAAAAAAAGGTCTGAAAGGATTGAGTGGGACCAATTTATTGGCCATACATTCAAAGAAGTAATTATCGGATTTTGTATCGGCATTATCGTTACGCTTCTCGTTTTTTAGTTAAATAACACTCATGAATTTACTAAGAGCCTACTTGAAAAGTCTCTTTCGTAACGAGACTTTAAAAATTCAAGCGAAAAATTTAAACATAGAGGAGTGCTATATTATATATAACACGACGAGATGTTTAAATTTTGCAGCCGAATTTTGAAAGACGTAGTAGAATACGGACTTTCAAAACAGGCTCTTAAATGAAATATATTGATCTCTATCTGTCCTTTATATCGAACTTCGAAAATGCTTAATATAAAAATACTCCACTCTTCCATTTTTAACATTTTTCTTATGCATCTTCTGAAAATTTGCTGACTCGATACATTTAATGGAAGCAAAATTTTCTGCATATACAGAACATGTAAGCGCTGTCAAATCCATCTCTTTTGCCTTTTGAATTATCAATGAAAGTAAACGTTTTCCCAGTCCTTTACCATGAGAACATGGATCACCAATCATAAAAGAAAACTCTCCAACCATATTAGGTCTACTAATATCATATATTGAAGCAAAACCTATAATCTTATTATCACACCTAAATGCCATATATATACTGGAAACATCTTTAATCATAGACAATATATCATCGCTGCAATACTTTTTATCCTTTTCTGAATCGTCCATATGTTTACATAATGATCTATCATTGAACCATAATAAAAAATATGGAATGTCTTCTTCCTTGATCGGACCAAGTGTATATTCACCATTATTATCATGAATGTCTTTCATATCAAAAAATCTCACACGAAGACCTACTATCGTAACAATAACGACTAGTTCGGCTCTACGATTTCTATCTCTTCTCCTTGAAAGTCCCGGAACTTTGTTTTATCAAAGTCCCAAAAATCAAGCGGGACAGGAACTTTACCTGACCCATTAGGCGTATCAATAACATACATTGGACACGCAAGCCCTGATAAACGCCTACGTAACTCAGTCATAATTTTAATTTCCTTCTCAAGTGGAACAATAAAGTGTCCAGCTCCTTTTACATAATCACAACGATATAAATAGTATGGTTTCACTCCAATTTCAAGAAGTCCTGAAAAAAGTTTGTATAATGTTTCAAAATTATCGTTCACCCCTTTCAAAAACACTGACTGAGAAAATATCATAGTAGTAGCTTGGCGAAGTTTCTTTACACTCTCCAAAAGTTCAGGAGTTAACTCCGAAGGATGTTCAAAATGCAGCATTAGATAAAGCGGTTGTTTTTTAACCAACATGAGAGTGGAAATTATTTCTTCATTAATCGCCAGTGGATCAATGGCAGGCAACCGCGAACCAATACGAATAATTTTAATCTGATCCATCTTCGAAAACGCTTGTAAAGCTTTCCGTAGAATAGCAGGAACCGTTAATGGATCTCCACCTGATATTACCAACTCTCTTATTTCCGTATGCACTTTCAAATAGGCAATCATTCTTTCTAAATCTTCTTCTGTAATAAGTCCACGTTCAATATCAGAGACCTTCCTGCGCCGAGTACAAAATCGACAATATGCCCTACAATTCATAGTCAACAAAACAAGTGCTCTGTTTCCATACTTATGTACTAGCCCTCGTGTCACAGTAGACTCTTCCTCCATCAGCGGATCAGAACAAGTTACTGTTTCATCATCACTTTCCTCCCTGTTTGATGGAATAAATTGCGCACCTATAGACGGACACGTTTGGACTAATTCTTTTAGATAAGGTGGTAAATCTTTATAAAACATGCTTTAAAAAAATTAATAATATTGAATACCGTATCGGACACATGCTGAACGCAGTATCTTCTCAATCATCGATTCATAACTCAACCCCCCGACTCTCGCTGCACGAGGAAAACGGGAATTCTCTTTAGGGTCTGGAATAATACCAGGAGGGCAGTTTATCTCAATAACATTAGGGCGACCCTTTTTATCTAAACGAATATCCAAACGAGCCCAGTCAGCCATATCAAGAGCCTTAAAAGCTTCTAACGCCGTTTTTTTTATTTTCTCCTCCAATGCAGTCGTAACCACAGCAGGACAAATCAAAGGGTCGCTCTTCTCTTCAGGATTATCATAAATCCATTTAGCTTCGAAATGATCGAATTTGGGCATATCGTTTGGCAATTTATCAAAAGTAACTTCTATGATCGGTAAAATTTGTGGCGGATTTCCAATAATCGCCACCGTAAATTCACGCCCAGGCAAATACTCTTCCATGAGGACATTTTGAGAAAAAGTATCCAATAACTCTTTCGTGACCTTCTGTAATTGCGCAAAATTAACTATAAAATTTTTAGCTTGAATTCCTTTACTAGATCCTTCCCCTACTGGTTTGACGATAAGTGGATATTGGAGCGATCCCTTTAATGCTCCTACCTGTTCAAAACAAGATATCACAACCCACCAAGGAGTTAAAACACCATTAAAACTCATAATCTCCTTAGCTTTTGCCTTATCTAATCCTAAGGCATACCCTAACGGTCGAGGTCCAGTATAAGGAATTTGTAACATTTCTAAAATCGCAGGAATCTGCGCTTCTCTATCACGTCCATATATACCTTCAGCAATATTAAAAACTATGTCTGTTTTATTTTTCAGTTTTCTAAATTTTGTATAAGCATTTTCGTTAGCCTCTACAAGATAAACTGTATGACCTAATAAACGCAATGATTTTTTGATAACGGAGATGGTCTCTGGCTCATCAAACTCCGCTTCTAAAAGATATTGTGGGTCATGAACATCTGGCTTGGTATGTCGAATATTAAAACAAAGGATTATATTCATTTTTATTGACGATTACATTGATATTTAAGGTCTATACAACTCTCTTTCTCGGCATTGATAGCAAGCCTCCTAATTACTTCTTTAAAATTAATATTGTATAGATCAAGAACAAGACCGATGGCACAGTCTGATTCCATAGGACCAAAAGCAGGATTAGCATTACAGTCAATGAAATAATACCTCCCCGATTCATCTAATCGTAAATCGAACTTTGCATAATCGCTCATTTTCAAAACGTCAAATGCATCACGCACATAGTCTTCTAAGATACCATTGTCTTTATATCGACTATATCCATAACTATCTATATCCCGCCATACGGCATCAAAAGTTGCTAATTTATATTTTTCTCCTGTTTCGTTAAAAATTTTTTCGCCAATATATATTTTTTTTACCGCTCCTTCCAATACATACGCCGTTAGCTCTCGACCTACTATAAATTCTTCCACTAATACTGGTTGTTTATAAACAGTTATCAAATCCTTCAAACGTTTTCTCAGATGAGATTCATTTTCACTGATCGAATCATTTGTAATTTCGACACTGCCATGGACTTCATTCAATTTAGAGATTAGGGGAAATTTCAAATGCTTATCCAAAGGATCGTTCGGCGTGTCGAAAAGTTGGTATAAAGGGAGAGGTAATGCTGCCTGTTCAAGTATTTTTTTCGTCAAAAATTTATTGGAATTAATAGAAAGACCCAACATACCCGTTCCCAAATAAGGTAACTTAAGCAATTCTAGAATGGCGGGTATAATAGCCGCCAATCGCTCCTCTCCACTAATTGAGTCAACAAGGTTAAGTGTTAAATCAGGATTAAACTTTTGCAATTCGACCATTAAAGTATCATTTCCTGGCAAAAGACGCGTCTCAAAATTAAACTCTTGGAAATACCTCTCTACCACTTTCGCACGTTCAAAGACTTCCGCCTCAGTTAGATATTGTTCTTCTGTAGGGAAATACTCTCTCTTTGCATCACTATAAAGAATAGCTAATCTTCTTTTATTCATATGTTTTTATATAAAAAATTACTATAAAAACGACCCCTTATAGAACAAGGATAGATAAAAAGAAAGATGAATAAAAAAACACAATCCGAAGGAGGGGGCTCATCCCCGTCCATCTGCTGAATTTCGTTCATATAATTATTTAATTTTCGCCAATTGTGTGTATTACGGTTTCCCGTTTTTCGTCCCGTTTATTAAATCTGTTCATAGTATAGCAACCGCTATATAGAAAGCAAGTACCCGAATTAGATAACGAAAAATCTAGTCTTCTCCAATACAGGAATACACCGAAATAAGGAGCAATTCCAATACAAGAAGGAGCCGAAAACAGCTCCTTCAAGATAAAAATGGTTATCATATCATTGATATATATGACCATAACAATGAAAGGTCTATGTAACGAGATATTGTTCTTCACCCACAGTCATCAGGGCTTGTCTGTCAGTTAACGTAACAACTGGAAAAGAAACTTTTTCTCTAAATGCCTCAACTTCTTTTTGTAGTCCCTCCCGAAAATGAGGGAAGATAGAAACATTCGTAAGACCTAACCCTGAAAGATCTTGTAATCCAACGTCATTTTCATCCCCTGCACTGCCCCACCCCGCGATATCAATAGTCGGACCGGCAATAATACTTCCCGCTGAAACACCAATATATAATGAACCTTTTTTGACACATTCAAGGATAAAGGTATCAAGACCGATTATCCTTATCTTTTGCAAAATAGCAAAAGTGTTTCCGCCACATACATAAATAGCGTCATATTCTTCAGAGGGAACATTCTGTTCCGTATGCATATTATAAACAGCTATTTTATGACATCCCATGATCTCAAGCTCATTATATGAAGCTTGTACATAATACTGTTCAACCTCTGTTTGCGCATATGCAATAATGAGTATACGTGCATTATGCACCAAACAAGGAATTTCAGTTAAAAAACAATCGACGATATATTGATGTGTCAACCCAGCAGACGTTAAGAGTAATTTCATAGTCTTTCTCAAAAAAGATCAGTATAATAGTATTTTTACCGTGTCATGCTCACCCTATCTTCTTGTTCAACAGTACACGCTTTTACGGTAATACGTCCTTCTCCTGTATCACGGATTGCATAATATGTTTTACCACTACTGCCGTCAGATGGATCAATAGGAATGTCTGTAATATATTCCGGGGCAAGTATTGTCGATAAATCAAGACACGCGCTTTCTGTTGTTTCTCCCGCAGCACCACCAACAGCATACGTTGTACTCACGGAAACAAGCTCTGGGGAATATGACGTACTTAATGTTTCAAGAGTTGCCTGATATTGAAAATATCTATTATTCGTTACTGAAAGTGTAATTGAAGGAGGCGTTAAACCGGTATTTGTTATTTCTGAATAGTTACCAGAAAATGCCCCTCCGTCACTACAATTCGCAAGAGCACACGACGTCACACCTAACATAATCTTCGTGGCGCCGCGAAGATATAAATCTTGCACTTCTGTTATATTAAGCGCCCGTGACCAAATCGAAAGTTCGTCCGTGTAACCATTCCAGTAATCACTCGGTGAAGGACCTCCGTCATATTCCATACCGATTGCGCAAAGGTCACTCGCCGCGATAGATGTAGTGGAGGCATAACTCATAACGGATGCCCCATCAAAAATAATATCAACTACATTTAGCGTATCATTAAAAACATATCCAATCTGATGCCATGACCCATCAACCATCACTGACGATGTCGTACGCCATGCCGTACTGTCATACAAAGAAAGACGATTATCTCCCGATTGGTGGCCGAGCATCAAACGATTATCGCCAGTACTAGTATTGAACGCAAAAACAAACTGTTGCCCAGTCGAGATACTCGATTTCACCCATCCCAACACGGTATGGTTTTTATTCGCAACGTCCGCCGAAACTCCATTCGCCTGAATATAAGCGCCGGTTCCATCAAAATAGCATCCACCATCCAATCTGCCAGAGATAGTACAATTCGTATCTCCTATAATCATCCCATTATTTGCTTGCCCTGATGTATCCGATATTGGTTGTCCATTCCCCGCGACATTATCGTTCATATGCATAAGTAAAACGTTACCAGTCATATTGGCATTCCCATCAGGGTACCCCGATTCTGATTGCGCACCATCAGGAAGTTCTTTAAACGTCGGTCGCTGTGGCACCCACGAAAGCGTCTGCCAATATGTTTCCCCTGCCGCATCTTTGACCGAAGACGCGTATCGTCCTGTTTGAGTGCTCAAAGGATTATAGAGTTCTAAATATCCGTTTACTGCGTCATACTGCGTTTCAGGATCCAAAAGAGGAGGTTGATAATAATCTCCTAAATCAAATTCTTGTTTCGTATCATCAGCAGTCGAACCAGTATGACTCTCAACCGCCCCACATTCGATATCGCATCCACTCCCATCTGTTCCAATCATGGCAAGGTTGGTTGTAATACCAGTCGGTAAATTCCCATTATTATCAATAGAATATTGATATACTGCATCCAAAACAGTCTTCACGTCAGTCTGCCGCTGAGCATTACGAACGTCAGCAAGTTGCTTGGCGGGATTAATGGCAATAATAACAACGCCAGCAAGTATCGCAATAGCCGCAACCACTAGTAATATCTCAAGTAATGTAAATCCTTTTCGCGCAAGAATACGCTCCTCAATACCATACATATTCTCTTCTACTTCTTATAAAATATATCATCTTTATAGTACTTACGCCAAAAAAATGATATATGGTATTATAAAGAGAATGAAGTCTGTATTAAAAGAAATACATAAAAAGACACCAAGTTTGCGAAGCACAGTGATTTTTGTTTTAGGAGCGCTCTGTGCAACAACTCTTATTTTTTTTACTTTTTTCTTTTCTCCTTCTACAAATCTCAAAGAAATACCAACCATATTTTCTTCCGCCTATGAATGTGAAATAACCACAGGTGAAGCATGCTTCTTATACGATTGTACCACAAATATTTGCCCACCAAATTTCAAAAAAGGCTGGATGCCTCAAAGTATGAAACAAACCGTTTCTTCAACAGCTGCAGAGATACCACTTGAAAGGAAAGAGATTACACAGTCCGTTCCCGACCTTATTGCCGACAAAATCGTATGTTCATCAAAGAATCCTTGTCCATCAAATAGTAAATGCGGGATTGATGAACAAACAAAGTTAGAAATGTGCTACCGAACATGTGTAACTAATGAGGATTGTTCTATTTCACACGAAGAAGGGACTTGTACGGAAAATGGTTGGTGCAGTTTGCCGATGATCGAATTACAATAGAATTAAATTAAATACTCATTTTCTGTCTATTTGATCAATAAAAGTATTAAACTTTTATTCCTATAACAATTATCTTATTATCTAAATCACGTTTTGCTTACCAAAAATATCTTTTTTATATCTTTACTTTTTTATTTTTTCTAACTCATTCATCATATCAGTATCACGTTGCATCAAATTATCTCTCAACTCTTGTGTTTGATCTATAACGTCCGTAATAGTGCCATTTCCCGTTTGAGTTCTCCCCTGACTTTCTACAGGACTATTTTTTTGTATTGTATTTGTTTCTTCAAGCTGCGGCATTTCAAACGATCCGTTCCATGACCTCATAACAACAACCGCCAATATTGCTATTAAAGCAATACTCAACAGAAGACCTATTAACCCATAACCGTCTCTCCTATACATACCATCGTTGTATCAAATATTATAGAATCACCGAATACACTGATCAGTAACCAACTGTCCGCAAGCTCCCTTAATATCCCTACCAAAACGGTGACGGATGGTTACTCTGACACTATTCTTATCAAGTATCTCTTTGAATCGCTGTATCCAATCTTGTGAAGAAGCCTTGAACTCTCCTGTTGCGTTATATGAGATAAGATTTACAACATAAAGCGGTTTTTTCATAAGAGCTACTAATTGTCGAGCATGCTCATCTGTATCATTTATCCCTGCTATCATGACATACTCGAACATAACTCTCCGATTAGTCATGGTGATGTAATCATCCACGTACTTTAATAATTCTTGTATCGTCTGTGTCTTGGCAATCGGCATTAATCGTCGACGAATTTCGTCGTTCGACGCATGGAGTGATATAGCCAAATTTATATCAAGCGGTTCCTTCGCCAATTTTTTTATCCCCTCCAAAATGCCGCAGGTAGAAATTGAAAATCGTCGCGCCCCGATGTTTAATCCTTCTACATCATGCAACAGATCAATCGCTTTCATTACCTTGTCATAATTCAAAAACGGCTCCCCCATACCCATAAAAACGACCCCTGAAACACGTTTATCAAACTGTTTTAAATATCGTGCGAAAAACAAAACCTGTATAACAATCTCATCAGATGTAAGATTGCGGACAAACCCCATAGTCCCAGTGGCACAAAACGCACATCCCATCGGACATCCCACTTGGGTCGAAACACAGACCGTATTACGCCCGTTCTGATGACGCATCAAAACCGTCTCAATCAATGCTTCATCTTCAAGTGTAATAAGCGCTTTTATTGAATCTTTCTTATCGGAAATAAAACTTTGAGCTCGTATCTCAAGGGGAACTTCTTTTCGTAATCTTTCCCTTAATTGCAACGGAAGTGACCGAATATCTCCCCAATCAGAGACAAAATCACAAAACACCGCCTGTTTCACTTGTTTTATGCGATACTTTGGTTCATCTGCCAAAACAGTCTCAATGTTTAAAAAATAATTCATGCGTTACTTATACTAAACTTTATTGGTATATCCTCCTTTTTTCTCAAGAAGACCAAGTTTTAATAATCGTGCAGTTATACCTCCTTGTTGTCTTTGCAAAATTTTTGCAATTTTTGCCACAGGTAATTTCTGCAAAAAAAGCTGCCCTAACTTAAAATCGTCTTCTTCGCTCCACGGCGTATATGCATTCGGATATTTTTGCTTCATATCCTCGAAAGCCGTATTATCTCTAATTGCTTTTTCTTTTTTTTGCCAAGGAGCTGAAATAATTTTCTTATTTTTTCCACCGCATGCAATGATAAACGCTTTTTGCTTTTCATTCAGATCGGTCGATGAAAATTCCTTCAACCTTGCCACCGCTCCTTCCGACAAAAAACGAAACCGCTCATCAATTGCAAGAATTTCTGGATGCACCTGAAAAGCTTTTTCATTCCACCCAAGAATATGTACACCCGAAAGCTTTTTCACTCGCGATAAGGCAACATACCCTTGCCCAAACTCAAAAACCTCAGAAAGATCCATAACCGCCTCATCCAAACTCATACCCTGACTCTTATGTACGGTAATAGCCCATGCAAGCCGAAGTGGCAATTGTGTAATTTTTGCTTTCGCTTTCCCTCCATCTTCAATCGACCAATCCATCGGATACACCTCTATTCTTTTCCCGTTTGTTAGCGTTACAATCGGAAATCCTGTATCTCCATGAAACGATACAACCGTGCCAAGTGTACCATTCACAAATCCATCCTTTGCATTATTCTTTGTAAACATGACCTTAGCCCCAAGTTTTAAGACAAGATCATCTTTTGAGAGACAATTTCTTTTCAAAGACTCGACAAGTGCTTTACTCCCTTCAGAAGACATAACAAAGTGCTTTGGTTCACCAGATAACTCTTTTAACCTTTCATCATTTATTTTGTCAACGTTAACATTATGAGAAAAAAGTTTTGTCACATCTGCAGGCGCCTGATGCAATTCAATCCTGCGCGCTTTGATATGCAACATATGACTTTGGTTAAAACAATTTCGCCGAATAGCCAAAAGCACAGAACTCATCGTTACATCATCCTGACGATGCTGCTCTGTCAAATAACATACTGCTAAATTAGAACGAATCCATGCAGATGAATCATATGCAAAAATCTGTTCTTTCTCTTCAAAAATAACTCTATGAGTATCAGTACTACCATTCTTTCGTACCGGAGGAAGTTGAAAAAAATCACCAACCAATACAATCTGCATACCACCGAACGGCAAATCAGTATGATGCACCTTACGGCAAACCGCATCAATAGCAGAAAGCGTATCAGGAGAAATCATAGAAATTTCATCAATAATAAGAACTTTTGTACGTTTTATCCTTCGAGCTACATGTTCTTTCGCAGCAATGATTTGTACGTCTCTATCAGTAATCATTTCTCGTATACCAACCCCACTCCACGAATGTATCGTCATTCCTCCGATATGCGTTGCCGCAATACCCGTTGAAGCCGTTATCGCACAATATACCCCCCGTTCCCGCAAATACGCCACATATTGGTTAACCACATATGTTTTCCCCGCACCAGGTTCGCCTGTTAAAAAAACATTCACCCCTAACTTTAATATTGATAACGCTTCTTGTTGGTTCATACTAATACCTTTCACAATACAAAAACCTTACGAAAAGAGCAAAAACAGGCTTAACTCATTTCTTGAGCCCACCAGAAAAAACCATTATAAAAAAACGTAATTATTGATAGGAGTAAGTATGAGTATGTAAACAAAGATAAAAATATCGTATTATATTAGTACTCATATAAGAGCCTATCCCAATACATGTTATACTATATGAATGAAAACAAAGAAGAAACATGTTCGCAAAGACTATATAATCCCAGACGCTCTCTGGAATGAAATAGAACCTATTATCCCTCGGCATCAACCTCCAAAACACCCTCTTGGCATGACTCGCCCAAGAGTTCCCGATCGTGATGCCATGAATGCCATCTTTTTCGTACTCAAGACAGGGTGTCAGTGGAATGCTTTGAACGAGACAGGCATCTGTTCCTCAAGTTCA
>JAZDFH010000013.1:0-13848 GCA_043808035.1 bacterium
TGTGGTTTGAAATCAAAAATTTTGTGTAGAGCTCTAAAGAACATTTTGTGCGCTGCATGAGATGTGAAATATTTTCGTTGGTAATATATACATTATCTCATATTTATTGCGTGGTGGGATGTGCGTAAGTCCTATTAAAAACAATCTTAAGAAAAAAGATCATCGTTATTTTCTTCCGATTCATCTTCATCTTCAAGATCCAATTCATCTGATTCTTCATCGAATTCAAGAGAATCGAAATCTTTTTCCGATTCATCGTCAAATGGATCATCGAATGATGTACTGAAGAATTGTACGATGGCAAATGGAAATAATAAAGAAAACGCCATGTATATAATACTTTTTTTACGACCTTATACTTTATTTAAGACGAAGTATAGCGCACTTATTTTGTCTGTCAATACGAGAGAAATTATTGGTTAAAAGAAGCTCGAAGCGCTATCGCAAGAGCATCTGCCGCATCATCATGCCCTTCTATTTGATTTATCCCCAAAGATAGAGAAACACAACGTTTAATCGTTTTTTTATCGCTTCTTCCCCACCCGGTAATAGTTGCTTTTATCTCTGTCGGGCTAAATTCATAAACAGGGATATGATGTTTTAATGCGGTTAAGAGAATTACTCCTCTCGCTTCCGCGACAGAAAAGGCGGTTTTTTTATTTTTAGAGAAAAACAGAGATTCCAAACCAATACGATCAGGTTTGTATCGTAAGATGAGATTTTTTAAGTTTTTTTCCAATTGCAGTAAATGAATTGCGTTTTTCGATGGAGACAATTCGATCGTTCCATACGCCACAAGGCGCAATTTGGGTCTTTTCTCAATGATGCCATATCCAATTCTTGCAGTACCCGGATCAATTCCAAGAATAGTCATAATGCAATATTTGTGTACACCATTGAGACGTCGTCGTGCTCAAGTAATTCATCTATAAATATTTGCACAGTTTTTTGTAATTCAATGTCTACTTTTTGAGGGAATTTCGCTTGCCATTCTTCGGCGGGATTTTGTGGTTGATGGAATGCCCATAAAACACTCCCGGGTTCGGCAATTTTACCGTTTTTATCGGATACAATTTTACGGATTTCAGCGATTGTGCGGTTACTGTTGTCTGTCGCGGCTATAATAATCAGTGCAGAGCCTCCAGGGCCGTATGCTTCGATTGTCATATCTTCAAAATTTTTATTTTCAGCTTGTTTAAGCGCTCTATCAATATTATCTTGAGGGACACTCATCTCGCGGGCTTTTTCGATCGCTGTTCGAAGACGTACATTAAATTGAGGGTTCGATTCCTCTTTCGCTGCCGCACGGATGGCAGCCAGTAATTTTGAAAATTGCTGACTACGTTTTTTATCCGTAGCTTCCTTTTTATGTTTTATCGTTTTCCATTTACTATGTCCTGACATGGTTCATATGATATTATAAATGAAATGGCTATTTTTGAGCAATTCGACGATAAAGGGGTTTTCGAGCGGTTGAACCAGCTTCGTCGTGAAGCTGAAGAACGAGACGCGAAAAGACGAGCGGAAACTGAAGGAATACCATATATCCAAATAAAAAACGTTTCGATTAGTTTGGAAGCATTACGTTTAGTTCCGGAAGAACAAGCTCGTAAGGCAGGTATGGCTGTTTTGCAGTCTCAACAAAAAGAGCTCGCTGTCGCAGTGGTTGATATATCACGCATCGATACAAAGCAAATACTTCATAAC
Organism: bacterium; assembly: GCA_043808035.1. Classification (GTDB taxonomy): domain Bacteria; phylum Patescibacteriota; class Minisyncoccia; order UBA6257; family Colwellbacteraceae; genus JAZDFH01. The sequence goes on from JAZDFH010000013.1 coordinate 1,708, forward strand.
CTCTCGAAAGAAGGGTACACAATGAAGGTATTTATGTCTTCAGAGAGTGATTTGGAGGAATATGCATGGAAACGATATATTGAAATTAAAAGTAGTCCAGAAGAGAGTCTCTCAAGTGTTGCATTACAAGAAAAAAATGTTGTCTCGATTGATGAATTAAGTGGAATATTTCATGCGATCGAAAAAAAAAGTGCGAATGCATCAACTACCGATTTCATATCGCAAGTTTTTTCTGGCGCTGTTTCTCTTGCGGCGTCCGATATTCATCTTGAACCAAAAGAAAAAAATGCAGTTTTGCGTTTTCGCATAGACGGCATGCTCTATCCTGTATATGAAATGGAATATGCGACATATCGGTTGATCCTCAATAGGATAAAATTACTATCAACTTTAAAAATAAATATTACCAATCAACCGCAAGACGGGCGGTTTACGCTCAAAAGGAAAACAAACAAGGATATAGAGATTAGAACATCGATTATCCCTTCGGAATACGGAGAAACGGTTGTTATGCGGGTTCTGGATCCTCAAACAATTGCATTACATCTTACGGATTTAGGATTTCGTAAAGAAGATATTGTTATTGTAGAAAAGGAATTAAGACGACCGAACGGTATGATTCTTGTTACCGGTCCGACAGGAAGTGGCAAAACAACCACTTTATATGCGTTTTTGCGACATGTACAGCGACAAGAGATTAAAGTTATTACTATTGAGGACCCGATAGAATACCATCTTGATGGTATAGAACAGACTCAAGTTGATGCTAAAACAGGATACACATTTAGTGCGGGATTGCGTTCTATACTTCGTCAGGATCCTGATGTTATTTTAGTTGGAGAAATTCGAGATATCGAAACCGCAGAGATAGGTATTCATGCGGCACTCACCGGACATCTGGTTTTTTCGACGTTGCATACCAACAATGCGTTAGGGGCAATCCCTCGTCTTATTGATTTAGGGACAAAACCTTCGGTTATTGGACCATCATTGAATTTGATTATAGCACAACGATTAGTACGGCAACTCTGCCCACATTGTAAAAAAGAATATAGCCTTTCGTTGGAACAAAAAACGAGAATAGAGAATTTTTTAAGTACCTTGTCAACGGAAATTACAGCGTCTTATAAGAATAAAGATAAAATATATATACAGGGAGAAGGATGTGATGAATGTAGAAATGGCTATACTGGCCGTATAGGGGTATTTGAAATTTTTCTTCTTAAGAAAGAAATGCATACCATGATTACACATGAGATATCGGAAAGTGATTTACAAGGGAAAGCGCGTGAAGTGGGAATGGTTGATATACAATCGGATGGCATTCTTAAAATTCTTGAAGGAATAACTTCGATAGAGGAAGTTGAAAGGGTTACCGGCCCAATTGAATGGTGGAAATAAAAAAAGAAAGCATAAGTCTGCGGGCAATCCTTTTAGGCAAGGAAATAGCGGACTCTTTTTTTAATAATTAAAAAAAGAGGTGAGAATTTTTTCGAGGAGTAATCCAGCCGAAACCAGATTATCCTAATACTAGAAAAAATTCGCTGCCCGCAGGCTTATACTTTCTAACTGAAATAAGCATAACATAAACAAAACAGTTTGTCAATACTAACTTGCCGATTGTTAACAATCGGCAAGTTAGTAATCGGCAAATACAGGGTTTATATGATATAAAATAAAAGTTTTCCCCAGTTTATCCACAGATAGTCATAGATAAAGAAAACGAGCTTTTTTATACGGAAAGCAGTATACTACTTCCTAGTAAGCATAATTATCGTGGATAAAGAGATATTACAAAACAATACGGATTGCATAGCAATTGATACTGTCTTAAGACCTGAAGTATGGGATGAGTATATTGGACAAGCCACAATAAAGAAAAATTTACGCGTTATTATTGAAGCGGCAAAATTGCGGGGAGAAACGATTGATCATCTACTTTTTTATGGGCAGGCCGGTCTTGGGAAAACAACCCTTGCGAACATTGTTTCTAAAGAGGTTGGTGCAGCGTTGAAGATAACTTCAGGTCCAACGATTGAAAAAGCGGGCGATTTAGCTGCCATTCTCAGTAATCTGGAAGCAGGAGATATTCTTTTTATTGATGAGATACATCGCTTAAATCGAATGATTGAGGAAGTTTTGTATCCTGCCATGGAAACAAGAAAATTGCATATTATTATTGGTAAGGGGGCGGGGGCAAGAAGTATTTCATTAGATTTACCCCCTTTTACGCTTATTGGTGCAACAACAAGAGTGAATTTACTTTCTGGACCGCTTCGATCTCGTTTCGGTGCAACATTTAGACTTGATTATTATTCAATCGAAGATATAGAAGCAATTTTGGAACGATCGGCAAAGATTTTGAATGTATCCAGCACGACGGATGCCATTAACCTACTTGCGAAAGCATCTCGGTTTACTCCACGAGTTGCAAATAGGCTTCTTAAAAGAGCGAGAGACTATATGGATGTTCAAAAGAAAGAATGTATTGATGAAGCTATTGCTCAAGAAACATTGACGATGCTCGAGATTGATAGTCTTGGATTAGAGGCTCATGATAGAGCGTTACTACTTGCGATTATAGAGAAATTCGGAGGAGGCCCCGTTGGTGTGGGTACCATTGCCGCAACGTTAAATGAAGATAAAAGTACTATTGAAGAAGTATATGAACCATATTTAATGCAAGTAGGCCTTTTGCGGCGTACAGCAGCAGGAAGAGTGGTGGAAGAGCGTGCATTTTCTCATCTTCAAATTGAAGCAGAAAACAAATTGTTGTAATACATTAAAATAATGAGTATATGTATTTCAGGAATATTACCGAATCCACCAGGTAAAGATACGGAAGGAGAGTGGATAACTATTATAAATAAAGAGACCGATACATTTGTTTTGGATGGTTGGGGTATACGGGATGCAAGTGGAAAAGAATACCAATTAAAAGGGACGCTTAAGGGGAAGGAAGAGAGAAGACTTCTCTTTTCGGAGACACATATAGTTCTTAATAATAATCAAGATGAAATCTGTTTGTATAATAAAGAACACGCATGTGTACAAACAATAACTTATGAAAATCCTTACGAAGGAGAGATTATCACTGACGATAAGGATGCGCAACCTTCCTCTGTGGTAGCAGAGAGTATGAGCGCATATACCCGTGTTGTCCCATATACTCAAGAATCGATGGTTTCAGAGACTACTTATACTGTAATGCCTTTTTTATTGGGTTTTTTAGTTGCATTGGTATTTTCTATTTTTGCAGCGGTTATAATAAAACAAAAGGTAATACATGACGAAGGAGATTAGGAAGATAATTACTTCAAAAAGCATAAAAGAAACAGCCTCTCTTGCTCAGTATGTGGTTGATTTCATCGTGCAGCAAAGGAGTTCTCACGCTTCTGTTGTGGGGCTTATAGGAGATTTAGGTAGTGGGAAAACGGTATTTGTACAGGCGTTTTTACGAGAAATCGGGGTTAGAAAGAATATAACGAGCCCAACGTTTGTTATTATGAAGAGGTTCTCAATTCCTAAAAATCAGTATTTATACACAGACGCATATCACATCGATGCATATCGTATTACGAGTGATGACATGAAACATTTGGGTTTTGAACAGGTGTGTAATAATAAACATGTTATTATGTGTATCGAGTGGGCTGATCGGATAAAGACAATTTTACCGATCGATACAGTTTGGATACACTGTGAATATGGAAAAAACGAAAACGAAAGAAAGTTTACTATTAATTGACGCAAATTCGCTCATTCATAGAGCGTATCATGCTCTTCCTCCCCTTATGTCTCCTTCGGGGAAGTCTGTTGGTGCATTATATGGATTTGCAAGTATGCTTCTTAAGATTTTAAGAGAAGGCGTTTCGGGACAAAGCCCGACATATATCGTTGCCGCATTTGACCGACCGGAACCAACGTTTAGGAAACAGGAGTACGATGCATATAAAGCAACAAGAGTGAAGACAGCGGATGACCTTGTTGACCAACTTGTTGAAGCAAGGAGTCTTTTGGATGCATTTTCTATTACCTTTTTTGAAGAACCGGGGTGGGAAGCCGATGATATTATCGCAACACTTGCCAAGCAATATAGCAAAGATATTTCTGTAGTCATTCTTTCGGGAGATTCTGATATTCTACAAGCGATTCGTTATGGTAATGTTGTGGTTGTCGCTCCGCAGAAAGGGATTAATTATACGGTTATATATGATGAGTCCGTTGCGACTGAAAAGTTTGGAGTAGTACCTGAAAGAATAGCTGATTATAAAGGATTGGTTGGAGACACATCTGATAATATCCCCGGAGTACAAGGAATCGGTCCTAAAACAGCGGTGGAGCTTATTAATAAATATGGATCAATCGAAGATATATATGCGGAGATCGACGAGATTGGTATACCGGAGACTAAGACTCAAGATAAGTTGATTCGGTGCAGAGAACGAGCACTTTTGTCTAAAAGACTTGCTGTCTTGCATGATGAAATTCCTTTAGCGATTTCACTTGAAGGACTTAGATATCAATTCACAAAAGAAATAGGAGAAGTTTTGGAGGAGTGTTTTTCATCTTTGGGGTTTACAAGTTTGGTGCCAAGAGTTAAGAGATACTATAATGAAGTAATGGTAAGCAGTGAATAATGAGAGAGGGGATGATAAAAAAAACGATAAAAAAGCAAATATTGGGAGTTATGAAGCTCTATGAGATGAGATTTTTGTGGATTTTAATCTGTATTGGGGCAGCTGTTACTATATTGCATTTTCTGAATGTTCCTACTTTTTGGGATGTTGTCGGGAAAACCATATTTTTGATAACTGGAGGAGTGATTGTGTTTCTTGTGAGTCTTCGTCTCGCAAAAGCAAACGCACAACTGACAATTGCGTCAGAAAGATTAGGTGATATTATCGCTAATTTGGAAGATGGTGTTATTGTATACGATGAAAATTTTCTTGTATCAATGGTAAATAATGCAACGGAGCAAATTTTCGGTTTTAAAAAAGAAGATCTTTTAAAAAAAAGAATTGGTCCGGAGATGGTGAAAGAACCAAAAATGAAAATTTTAGCGCAAACGGTTTTCCCATCTCTTGCCCCACAATCCATTCAACGGTCAGAAACAGGAGTATATCCGCAGATAACCGACATTGTTTTTGAAGCCCCTGAACGATGGATACGAACCTATACAGTGCCTTTAAGAGATAATAATGGCAATATCTCTCATTTTATGAAGACTATAGAGGACAGAACGAGAGAAGTGCAGCTGCAACGGTCGAAATCTCAATTTATTGCTGTTGCGGCTCATCAATTAAGAACTCCACTTACGGCGATTCAATGGATTTTCGAGTTGCTTATCAATAGTCCTACGATTGCACCCGATGACAAGGGAATGGCAGGAGATGGTATACAAGCCTCTACAAAATTATTAAAGATAGTAAATGATCTCCTGGATGTTTCAAAGATAGAAGAAGGTAGATTCGGATACACATTTAAAACAATCAACATTGTTGAATTTATTGAAGATATACTTAAAAAGGCAGTCCCGATTGCGCGGCAATATGGAGTTAATGTATATTTTGATAAGGGAGAGATGACGAATATATCGGTTTCCATTGATCCGGATAAACTTGGTATGGCGATGTCTAATTTTATTGATAATGCAATTAAATATAATATTAAGAACGGTACTGTTACGGTAGCTGTCAAACAGAAAGAGAATGACCAGTATATTGAAATCAGTATTAAAGATACAGGTATAGGTATACCTTCGGAAGACATGAAACAGCTCTTCAATAAGTTTTTTCGAGCGGAGAATGCAGCTACAACACATACCGATGGATCTGGCTTGGGGCTTTATATTGCAAAAAATATTATTGAACGCCATGGAGGCGCAGTATGGGCAGAGTCGGTTTTGAAACGGGGGACAACTTTTTTCTTTACGCTTCCTACCGATATATCGTTGATTCCGCCTAAAGAAGCAGGGGTCATAGAAACATAAAAATTGAGGCAGTAATGCCTCTTTTTTAGAAAAAAATAAAAAAACATGAAAAAAACGAAATATATTTTTGTTGTAGGAGGTGTTATGTCGGGAGTTGGCAAAGGAGTTGCAGCAGCTTCTCTTGGGAAAATTTTACAATCACGGGGGCTTGAGACGACAGCAATGAAAATAGATCCATATGTGAATGTCGATGCGGGGACAATGAATCCGATAGAGCACGGTGAGGTATTCGTTTTAGAAGACGGCACTGAATGTGATCAAGATTTGGGCAATTATGAAAGATTTTTAGGTAGATATCTAAGTACAAAAAATTACATGACGACAGGCAGTGTATATCAAACGGTCATTAATCGAGAGAGAAACCTTGGATACAAAGGTAAATGTGTCGAAGTGGTTCCACATATCCCGCTTGAGGTCATCGATAGGATTGAACAAGCGGCAAAAGAAGATACAGCTGATGTTGTCGTTACTGAAGTCGGAGGTACTGTCGGTGAATATCAAAATATTTTGTTTCTTGAAGCGATCCGTATGTTAAAGTTGAAACGACCAGGAGATGTACTCCTTGTATTGGTGAGTTATTTGCCGTTTCAAGGGAAAGATTTTGAATTAAAGACGAAACCGACACAATATGCGGTACGAAGTTTAAACGGCACAGGTTTACAACCTGATATTGTTATTGCTCGGGCAACGGTGCCGCTTGATCAAGCGCGAAAAAAGAAAATAGCGTTTAACTGTGGTATTCAAGAAGAAGATGTTATCTCTGCTCCTGATATCGAGAGTATCTATGACGTACCTGTTAACTTTGAGAAAGACAAAATTAGCGATCGAATATTGAAAAAATTACATATCTCTTCACAAAAAAGAGACTTGAAAGAATTTACCAAACTGGCACATAGTGTAAAAAAGATTGATAAAACGGTTACAATCGGCATTGTCGGTAAATATTTCGGTTCGGGCAGTTTTGTTTTAGCGGATTCATATATTTCTGTTATTGAAGCCGTGAAGCATGCATCGTACGCAGTTAAGAGGAAACCGATAATCAGGTGGATTGACGCGGAAAAGTTTGAATCTCTTAGTGAATATGATGGTATTATTGTCCCCGGTGGATTTGGTAGTCGTGGTATCGAAGGAAAGATTAAAGCCATTACTGAAGCAAGAAATGCAAAAATTCCTTATCTGGGATTATGTTATGGTATGCAATTGGCGGTTGTGGAATTATCTCGCTCTCTTCTTGGTTTTTCTGACGCGAATACTACTGAAGTGAATCCAAAGACAAAGCACCCTGTTGTGGATATTCTTCCTGAACAGCAAAAACATCTCACAACCGAGAACTACGGAGGCACTATGCGACTTGGTGCGTACCCTGCAGTCATAAAAGGGAAGACACAAGCGTATGCTGCCTATAAGCAAGAAATAATTTCAGAGCGACATAGGCACAGGTATGAGGTTAACCCCGATTATATAAAAATGCTTGAAGAAAAAAATGTAATATTTTCGGGTAGTTCCCCTGATGGACGCCTTATGGAAATCGTTGAACTTCCGAAGTCGGAGCATCCTTTTTTTGTAGGGACACAATTTCATCCTGAGTTTAAATCAAGACCATTGTCACCGCATCCACTCTTTACGGCTTTTATAAAAGCAGTGGTTGCAAGGAAGAAATAACACTCTTTTTTTAAATGGTGATAACAGTATAATACAAGTATGATTGTCTTTTTATTCGGCCAGGATTCGTACCGTATTACTAAGAAAAAGCAAGAGCTGGTAACTGCTTATCAAAAAAAACATGGAGGGATTGCATATGAAGAGTTTGATCTTGCAGAGAAAGAATGTAACTGTGTTTTCGAAGAGTTCCTTCTGACACAATCGATGTTTTCATCAAAGAAGTTAGCGGTGGTAAAAAATATCGAACAAACATTTGATATAAAGAAAACACAAACACTTTTTAAGAAATACTTAACAGATGACGATGTTGTTCTTATCGGCATTTCCGACAAAAAGCCATCGGTAAAGTGGTCATTCCTTATAAAAGAGCCTTCAAAGAGTCAAGAATTTAAAGAATTAGAGAGAGAAAAACTTGAAATGGTTGTTTATCAAGAGGGAAAACAACAGGGGTTTTCTTTTACGGAAGAAGATGTCAGGATACTCATAAATAATTATGGAAACGATATGTGGGTCATTATGACAGAACTTGAAAAAATATCTTTTTCTAAAGAAATACCAATTATCAGTAAGGCATGTACTAATTACTTTATGTTGACACAACGATTAAAAAATGGCAAAACATGTCGTGAACGCATTATTGCATTGGAACGGTTGTTGAGTGAATACAAGGAGGATCCTGCTCGTATTTTTAATGGTATGGCATATAAAGTATTTAACAAGGTACAAGCTCAACAGTATGCCGATTATGACATTTTGATCAAAAAAGGGCAGGCGGATTATGACGATATATTACTGAATATTGCATTACAGGATTAAAAAAACCTCATTGATATGAGGTTTTTTGTGAAAGATGTTTCTATTATGCTGTCGCCGTTGTCTTTTTTATTTTTTTGGAAAGACGAGATTTTAGACGATCTGCTTTGCTCTTTTTAATTAAATTTACTTTTGCCGCCTTATCAAGTGCTTTAAATACGGCAGGAAGCTTTTCTGTAGCTTTTTTTACATCTTCTGTCTCAACAACTTTTTTATATTCTTTTATTGTCTCTTTAAGTTTTTTTTGTTGACCAATATTAAGTTTTCTTCGTCTGATGGTTTGCCGAAGTGCTTTTTTTGCAGATTTTGTATTAGGCATAAAATAATAAATTCAGTTTAATGTTTTTTATATAAAGATAGAACCATTCTGGTCCCCCTTTATACTTAATGAGTAGAGTCTATCTAAAAAGTATGATAATTGCAAGTGTGTATGAATATAATTTTCAATACATATCAAAATAAAAAATAATTTTACAGTAATTTATTACAGGACAATTTTTTTTAGAAAAAAATATTTTTATAATGACGCACTTCGCAACTATTTTCAGTAATTGTCAATGCAAGTAAATCTAATCGGCAATTGTACCTATTGACATATTCAGTAAAATGTTGTGTTTGAATAAATACTTCAATTACTTTTTTTAATTTTTTATATTTAGCAAAAGTAAAATGCTCTTCCGATTGAATTTCTGGGTTCTTATTGAATGTCGCCTTTACTTCTACAAAGGTTAGGGTTTTATCGGGCTCTATAGCTATGATATCTATTTCGCCAAACGGTTTCCGGTAATTCATTTTTATAATCTTATAACCGTTTTTGATAAGATATCTTTTAGCTTCTTTTTCACCTTGTTTCCCTAGTAGTTGTGTTGACATGTTTTTTGTGTCGCAAAATATTGTTTGCCGGCAAACATTAGTATCATTTTAATACAGATGTTTCACGTAAAACATTGTGTAATAAATATTACAAATAATATATTGGATAAGGTTTTTATTCTAAATTCATGATCCAAGATTCATAATTCCATATACAATGTTTCACGGCAAACATTATTATATAAAAAAAAGACGAATGTTTCACGGCAAACACTGTGTACAGAATAATAAAAAAAGGTAGATGTTTGCCGTGAAACAATTTAAAAAAATAAACAAGTGTTTGCCGGCAAACATCGTTTGCATAGTAATTGATATAGAAATTTGAATAAGGGTGATGGAAGGAGACAAATGTTTGCCGTGAAACATTGTATACAAAATTTGATCAATGTTTGCCGTGAAACATTATCAATAAGGTGTATATAGCTTTTTTTAGTGAAAACTTTACATAAAGTTTACAAGTGTTTGCCGGCAAACATTGTGTACGGAATAATGGATATAGAATGATAAAAAAAGCAAAAATGAATTAATTTATGTTTAAGTTAATAACTTTACATCATCTTTTTGCGATAGAGTTTAGTATTTCTGTCCTAAGTGTAGTTGTTTGCCGGCAAACACTGTGTACAATATTTCGAATATAGGATTTTGAATAATGAATAAAGAAGTATGAATTTAGAATAAGAAAAATAGTTCTATACAGATACCTTAAAAAAATCTGTGATTTATTACAAAGTGTTTGTTGTGAAACAATTTTATTCGATTAAAGGAAGATGTTTGCCGGCAAACAATATTTTGCGACAGCAAAGCATAATAACTTGACAAATCTGTCAAGTTATTATGCTCCAAGCCTTCTTTCTTTATTTCGAAAATCTTGAAGGATATTATGTAAATCTGTGATATTGAAATCAGGCCACATTTTATTAGAGAAGTGGAAATGTGCATTTTGTGTATCCCACATCATAAATCCGTTACTAAAGTGCGGTTCTCCTCCTGTGCGGATTATGAGATCAACCGCGGGAAGATCGTGAGTCCATAGATAGTTTTTTATGGTTTCTGATTGAATTTCTCCTTCGTGGTTTTTTACAATCGATTTAATTGCCGAAAGCATTTCACGATTGCCGTTATATCCTATAAGACCCGTTAAGTTATATCGTGAGTTGCCTTTTGTGACGGATTCGATTTCTTTCATGCTTTTCACCGTCTCTTTTTTGAGAAGTTGTTGCCATTCGCCAATAAATCTCACTCGTGTATCTGAATCTAAGAACTCTTTATTATGTAAAAGTTTTTTTGCCGCCTTTCTATATAATATATCAAGGACAGAAATTTCTTTTCTAGTTCTTTTCGTTAAGTTATTATATGATCCACCCCAAATAGTAAGATGTGTGATACCGAATTTTTCTCCATTTTTAACAATTTCTTCTATTCGTTTCATCCCTTCGTAGTGTCCCTTCCACGGAAGAAGACTTTTTCCTTTTGCCCAACGACGGTTTCCGTCAGGGATAATAGCAACATGTTCTGTGTTGTTTTGCATTGTTATATTCAGTTATTTAGTAAAATATATGTTACCATTTTAGTTTAGCACATCATACATACAAGAAAAGTGTATAAAAAGGATATACTACTACATTCATTGTTGTGTTGGTACGAAGCGGCAAAAGTTTTTTTGAGAAGTATAAAGGTACTCTCAAAGTATAGTTAAATGGTGATTGTCTATTTAGGCCTAATAGTAAAAAGTGGTGTATACAAAAAAAGCCTATGTTTCGCACAGGGCATTTTTTGTTGAGCTAAGAATGGTGGACGGTACAGGATTCGAACCTGTGACCCCCTCGGTGTAAACGAGGTACTCTAACCAACTGAGCTAACCGTCCAAGTATATTAGTATTATACATGAAATATATAGTTTTGGAATATGGACGGAGTGTTCAATCCTCGCATTGTACGCAAAATTCAGAATTATTGTTTTTCTGGATATGGAAAAAATATTTCTAGGTTTGTCTGTAACATGTTGGCGCATCGTGAATTATGCGTCCGACAGCAATACGAAATATCTGATAAGGCTGGGAAGACCGAATAAACTACCGCGCAGCAATCTTCCGCGGGATTATGAAGTTAAAAAGTACATATGAAAACAAAAAAATTACAAATAGTAAAAATATCATTTTGTGCTTTTTGTCTATATGGAATCATAGTTTTTTACTTTTTTTATTTTTTTGAAACCATATAGTTTTGGATAATGAATAAAACCACAACGGTTCGAAGAACATGTAGTCAATGGGAGTAGCTACTAAAGACCCTATCGTGAGAGCTGGAAGAATTAAAAATGTATTCATGAAAAAAATACCAACTGAAGCTGGCAAGTCTTGAGCTGAAAACCAAAAAATTACTGCTAAACAATTAGCGAGCAATGCTAATAAAAAAAGAATGGCAATTACATGTTGTTTGAAATTCGGGTATCTTTTAGAAGATTGTAAACCATTTTTATAAAATATATAAGCAATAACTGTAATATAAATCATATTTACTGAATTGAAAAATAGGCATTCCCAAGTACCCCAATATATAAATTCATGAATGGCAACCGACGAGAGCAATAATATTGAAATTAAAGAAATAATAGCGGAAAAAATTTTATGATTATATTTAATTTTCATTTCTATCTTTTTTTCGTATAATGGTTGAACCTTATTTAATTTAGAACGCAGAAGACAAATCTGTCAACGCAAAATTAAGAAATTCTAACGCTTTTAGATGTTTTTGAAGTTTGAGCTTTTGGGTTTTTACAGTTTACCATTCTAATCTACCGG
>JAZDFH010000014.1:0-35902 GCA_043808035.1 bacterium
AGGCTCATGGTGGAGTGATTCATGCGGAGTCTGCTGGCCGAGACACGGGGAGTGTGTTTGTGGTGGAGATGCCGGTATAAAATCAAAACTGAAAATTCAAAATTGCAACGCAAAAGTCAAAAATTATATCGACGCTTTGTGCGTGTCTCCGAAGTTTTAATTTTTAAGTTGCAATTTTTCTAAGTTTTGATTTAATGCTTATTCATTATTCGAGTTAAATGGAGTTTCGTGTTGTTTTTTTCTAGATGCCAAATTCTTGATTCATTCGCATTATTCTATTTTTATACGGTCTTTGTTATAGTAGAAGGTATGACAGACGAGTTTAAAAAGAGTACAAATGCTCAAAAGGAAGAAGAGATATTAACTTTTTGGCGGGATAATGAGATTTTTCAAAAAACAGTATCAAAGAAATCTCCGAATGGTGATTTTGTTTTTTATGATGGTCCGCCGTTTGCAACAGGTCTACCACATTATGGACATTTATTGGCGGGTACGATAAAGGACGCTATTCCTCGTTATCAAACAATGAGAGGGAAAGCTGTTCGGAGACAATGGGGATGGGATTGCCACGGATTACCGATAGAGAATCTTATCGAAAAAGAATTGGGGCTTAAGAATAAACAGGACATTGAAATTTATGGTGTCGAAAAATTCAACGATGCGGCCAAGAGTAGCGTATTGCGATATGACAAAGAATGGAAAGAGATCATTCCGCGTGTCGGGAGATTTGTCGATATGGACCATAGTTACAAGACGATGGATTGGACATATTCGGAATCAATTTGGTGGGCATTTAGTGAACTGTACAAGAAAGACTTTGCATATGAAGGATACAAATCAATGCATATTTGTCCGCGGTGTGAGACAACGTTGGCAAATTCGGAAGTAGCACAAGGGTATAAAGATATAAAAGACCTTTCCGTTATTGCAAAGTTTGAACTTGTTGATGAGCCGAATACGTTTGTGCTTGCTTGGACTACAACGCCATGGACGCTTCCGGGGAATGTAGCTTTGGCGGTTGGAAAAGATATTTCATATGTCAAAGTAAAGATCGATAAAGGGAAATATTCAGGTGAAACATATATCATTGCCGGCGAACGCATGACTGACATTTTACAAAAATCAGGCATGTTGGGAGATGCGATTGATCCACTGAAAGATAGTCCTGTTGAGTTGATTGCCGAAATTGTTCATTTGAAAGGATCGGATCTTATAGGGAAAGCATACAAGCCACTCTTTGATTATTATGCGAATAAAGAAGATTTGGAGAATCGTGAAAATGGATGGAAAATATATGCTGCTGATTTTGTAACGACAGAAGAAGGTACGGGGGTCGTTCATATTGCTCCGGCGTTTGGTGAGGACGATATGAATCTTGGCGCAGAGTATAAGTTACCGTTTGTACAACATGTAAAGATGAACGGTACGTTTACTGACGAGGTAATTCCTTTTGCCGGAATGCCGGTGAAGTCGAAAGATGCGCCGCAATCGACGGATATAGAGATCATCAAATATCTCGCCAAAGAAGGGAAACTTTTTTTGAAAGAAAAATATGAGCATTCATATCCTCATTGTTGGAGGTGTGATACTCCTCTTTTGAATTATGCCGCATCGTCGTGGTTTATTAAGGTAACAGCTTTACGAGATAGGCTGGTTGAAAGTAATAAAAATATAACATGGGTCCCTGAAAATATTCGTGACGGCCGTTTTGGAAAATGGTTGGAAGGAGCGCGAGATTGGGCCGTGTCCCGATCTCGATATTGGGGAGCTCCGTTGCCGGTGTGGAAATGTAATACCTGTGAAACTGTGGAAGTCTGTGGCTCTGTAGAGGAAGTTAAGAAAATGACAAAACTTTCAGGAAACAATTATTTCATCGTGCGACATGGCGAGGCAGAAAGTAATGCGGGAAATTTTGTAAGCTCGAATGTCAGCAATAAACATCATCTTACCAAGAAAGGAGAATCGCAAGTTGTTGCGGTAGCCACAGAATTAAAGGAGAGAAAAATCACACGTATTTTTTCATCTGACTTTGTGCGAACGCGCGAAACGGCAGAGTGTATCGCTGAGACAATTGGTTTCGCAAAAGAAGATATTATTTTCGATACGCGATTGAGAGAAGTAAATACTGGAGATTTTGATGGAAAACCAGTTCAAGAATATTTCGATTTTTTCAATTCTATCGAGGAAAAGTTTGTAAAACGTCCACCAAATGGTGAAACGGCGAGTGAGATTAAGCAACGAGTAGGGAATTTTTTATATGACATCGAGAAGCAGTACCATGATGAAAATATTCTTATTGTTTCGCATGAATATCCTTTATGGCTCCTTTGTGCAGCGGCTACAGGTGCTGATGTAGAACGTGCATCTGACATGAAGAGAGCACGAGTAGGGGAATTTATTTTTAACGCGGAGCTGCAGGAGCTTCCATTTATTCCATTACCGCACAATCGTGATTATGAGTTGGATGTCCATCGCCCATATATCGATGAAATAGTATTTTCGTGCCCTTGCGGAGGAGAAAAACATCGTATACCTGAAGTGTTTGATTGTTGGTTCGAATCAGGTTCAATGCCCTATGCACAGTTTCATTATCCATTCGAAAATAAAGAATTATTTGAACGGAATTTTCCGGCTGATTTTATTGCAGAAGGAGTTGACCAAACAAGAGGCTGGTTTTATACGTTATTGGTCTTGTCAGTCGGCCTTTTTGATAAAGCGGCATTTAAAAACGTCATTGTAAACGGTCTTATTCTTGCAGAGGATGGACAAAAAATGTCAAAGCGGCTTAAGAATTATCCTGATCCGCTCTATCTTGTGAACCGATATGGCGCGGATGCATTGCGATACTATATGTTATCTTCTCCTGTCGTCCATGGAGAAGAATTGCGGTTTTCGGAAAAAGGCGTTGATGAAGTATTCAAGAAGGTTATATTGCGGCTCAATAATGTGTGTTCATTCTATGATATGTATGCAGATGTATTACATACTCTTGATATGCATAAAGGAAGTACTCATGTATTGGATTTATGGATACAATCCAGACTTAATCAATTAATATCAGAAGTTGAGTCTGCAATGGATAAATATACGTTAGATCAAGCGGTAAAACCAATTGCATCATTTATTGATGGCCTTTCGACATGGTATCTTCGTCGATCAAGGGATCGATTTAAGTCTCATCTGACAGATTCTCAAACAGCAGGAGAACAAGTAGACGAAAATGAGGACAAACTATATGCGATTGCGACCACTCGTTATGTCCTTGAGACGCTTGCGAAGGTTATGGCGCCGTTTATGCCATTTATTGCTGAAGAGGTTTATCAAAAAGTTACAGTGGGCATCTGTAAGGCTAAAAAGTATTGTGCCGCTACGGATACATCCACACAGTGCGTTTGTGGATGTAAAGATAGTGTTCATCTGCAGGATTGGCCGACATGTGGGATGGTTGATATGAAAAAAATAACGGCAATGCAAGAAGCCCGTAGCGTTGTAGAGGCAACACTTGCAGCGCGGTCAAAAACGGGAATAAAAGTAAGGCAGCCACTAGAAAGCGTTTTCTACACCACAACGAGCAAGGAATCATTCCCTGTAGCATACGAAGCTATTATTGCCGATGAAATCAACGTAAAAAAAGTTATCTTTAAAGAAGAAATAGCAACAGATGATTTACAGGAAGATGATCGATACCAAATCGTAGAAGGGGACGGAGTGATTGTTGTATTACATACAGAGATAACAGATGAGTTAAGAAAGGAAGGAAATTTTCGTGATCTCGTCAGGTGTATTCAAGATATACGAAAAAAACAAAATTTGACTCCTCGAGATGCAATTGTTATACGAGTATTCTCGGATAACGAGGGCATTCAGTTTATTAAATCTTGTGAAACTGAACTGCAACAAGCGACAAATGCGGAAGAAATTATATTCGAAATAGCTGCACTCGAAAATGCTTATTCGATAACGATTGGGTCTATGACATTTTCTTTATTTGTTGCTGTATGATGTGCTGAGAAAGTTTAAGTCAATAAAAAAACATCCTCTTCTAAAGGATGTTTTTTTATTGACTATATGAGACCGATTTTTTTATGTATCTTTTGTAATGTTACGTTTGCGTGTTTTTCAGCAGTTCGGGCATTTCGCGCAAGCGCTTTCATAACTGCTTCTTTGTTTTTTATAATTTCTTGCCGCTTTTCTCGAAATGGTTTGAATTTTTCTATAACTATTTTTGTTAACGATTCTTTGAAAGGAGCATATCCCGCGTTTTTGAACTCACTTACTACCTTTTTTATTGGTACATCGGAGAGTTCTGAGTATATGAGAACAAGGTTTGACACACCAGGACGTTTTTCTGGATTGTACTCTATTGTTCGTTCAGAGTCTGTTACCGCTCGTTTAATTTTGTCTCGTATTACTTGTGGCGTGTCAGAAAGATATAGACATCCATTCGGCAATGACTTCGACATTTTTTTAAAAGGGTTATCAAGACTCATGACACGAGGAATTTTTGTGTACAAGGCTTTTGGTTCTTTAAATGTTTTACCAAACGTATTGTTAAACGTACGCGCAATGTCACGTGCTAATTCAACATGTTGTCGTTGATCTTCACCGACGGGAACATATACGGCGTTGTAAATAAGAATGTCTGCCGCCATAAGAACAGGATAACTAAAGAGTCCAAGGTTGGGGGTATGCCCTTCTTGGAGTTTTTCTTTGTACTCAATCATATTCGAGAGTCTTCCTGTTGATGTCACAGTGCCGAGTATCCATGAAAGGTTCGTATGTGCTTGTACGTGTGACTGAATAAAGATAGTTGATTTCTTTATATCCAATCCCGCGGCAATGAAATCGATAATGACATTGAATATTTCTTTCCTTTTTTCTTTTGGTGAATAATTTTGTGTAATGGAATGGTAATCGGCAATAAAAAAATAACAATCGTATTTATTTGAGTCTTGCAACGCAACCGCATTTTCGACAGTACCGAGATAATTCCCAACGTGTAATTTTCCTGACGGCTTAATACCGGTAACAATATTTGGTTTCATAACAGTATTGTACAAAAAGTGGATAGAGGATGACAAATGAGAGAAAATAATTCAAAAATTAAAACGCAAAATTGTAACGAAAAAATAAAAACTGAAACTAAAAGACATGGTTGGTAAATTTCAAATATCAAAATCAACCCGCCTGAATGACTGATGTATTCAGTCGGGCAGGAATACCAAATGACTGAATCCTCCATCCGCCAACCGGCAGCTGGCAGACAAAACATCATGCAGTCTCTTTTTGACATTTGTGTTTTGTTATTCCTTTGATATTGGAATTTTGTATTTTGGTATTAAAAAAGAACCCGAAGGTTCTTTTTTAAACTTACACTTCAATCACGACTGGTAAAACCATTGGTCGACGATAAGTCTTATTATATAAGAATTGTCCGAGCTGGTCTCGCATAAGTGATTTTAAGTAATCGGCATCAAGTTGTTGTTTTCTCGGGATATGGTCTGCTATGGCGCGTATTTTTTGTCGGACTTGCTTCAACATATCTTGATTGTCTTTCAGGTAAATAAATCCTCTCGATATGATATCGGGATTTTTTAAAACACGGCCGGTCTTTCTATCGAGTGTTACAATGATAACAATCATGCCTTCTTGAGCAAGCATTTTTCTGTCGCGTAAGACGATTTCTCCAACATCCCCGACACCAAGGCCGTCGACCATGACGTAGTGTGCAGGTACGGTTTCATCAGTAATGACAAAATGTTGTTTGGAGAGTACGGCAACGCTTCCGTTGTCGAGCATTCTGACATTTTCTTTTTTTACACCCGCTTCAATCGCGTTCTGACAATTAACTACACGCATGTAGTAGTGTCCATGTACGGGCATGAAGAAATCTGGTTTTAAAATACGAACGACGGTTTTGATATCTTCTTGTGTAGCATGTCCGCTTGCGTGAATGTCGATGACTTTCGTATGGTAGATGCTTGCTCCTTGTCGAGAGATATTGTCTTTTAATGACTGGACACTTCGTTCGTTTCCAGGGATAACCGAAGAAGAAAAGACGACACCATCTCCTGGTTTTAATTGGATATGCCTATGCTCGCCGCTCACGATACGCATCAATCCTGCGTTAGATTCTCCTTGTGCGCCGGTTGAGAGGATAAGAAGATTCTTATCTTTATATTTATGGATTTCTTCTATAGGAATGATTGTGTCTTCGCTTACTTTGATGTATCCCAAATTACGAGCGATCTGAATATTGTTTTTCATTGATCGGCCATTTATAGCGACCTTCCGTCCCATTTTTTCTGCGATGTGCATAATTTCACCGATACGAGTGATCATGGAAGAGAACGTCGCAAGAATGATGCGACCTTCCATTTTTTTAAAAAGCATTGCCAAATTTTTTTCTACCGTTTTTTCAGAAACGGATTGCCCTGCTTCTTCGGCATTTGTACTGTCTGCCATAAATGTGTGAACACCCATTTTCCCAATGCGTTCAACGGTTTCTAGTCCAAGTGGTTTACCGTCTTCCGTGTAGTCTATACGAAAGTCTGCAAAGTAAACTAAATTGCCAATAGGAGTTTTAATAATAACTCCTGTAGTGTCCGGTACGGTATGAGATACTTCGAAAAATTCAAATTCAAAATATTTTCCAACTTTCGCCATATAGCCGTTTTGTACCGTGGTGATATTCAATTTAGGAACATTCACAAATTCTTCTTGTCGTTTTTCAACGATAGCTTTGGTAAGTTTTTGTGTATAGATGGGAGGATTACCTAGTCTGCTGGAAAGATATGGGACTGCACCAATATGATCAAAGTGAGCGTGTGTAAGGACAATCGCTTTAATATTATCCTTTTTAGGTATAAGCGAGGTAATATTTGGGATGATGTAATCAATACCAGGTGTTTCTTCTTCGGGGAACTGAAAACCCATATCGATGATTACGATCTCATCTTTATATTCGATGTACATCATATTCCTGCCTATTTCTTCAAGTCCGCCAAGAGGAACAACTCGGATGCCGTTCAATGTTGATGAATTTGTTTGTTTCCGTTGTCGTGGATTACTGTCAGATTCGCTTTCAGGGCGGATCTTTGGATTACTTGGCACTACAAAATGTTGTTGTGCCGATTTTGGTTGTATTATCATGATTCGTTTATTTTTTATACGATAGTTATCGTATTTTTTATGTGTTGTACATAAGCATTCATTATATTGTTCGACCGATGCTTGAGTACATTTTTTGTAAAAAGATGCTCGTCAGACGTGCACTTTTTGTGCCCGAGGGGAGACTCGAACTCCCAAGGGTTACCCCACAGCGACCTGAACGCTGCGTGTCTACCAATTTCACCACCCGGGCAAGGTGTGTCTATACAAAAAATTGCCGATTAAAGAACGGGTTTATATAATACGAAAACAATCACTCGTTTATAATGTGGATAAGTAAACACTCTATAAGGGATTACACTCTATATTTAAACTATAAACCGAAAATATCATGTTTGTCAATCTGCTGCAGTTAAAAAAGAACCGTACAACCTTTTAGCATTAAATCATTTGGTATTTCTGCCCGACTGAATACATCAGTCGTTCAGTCGGGTGAATTTTGGAATTCGACATTTGAAATCTTTGTTATTTTATTCATTTTCCTATTAATGCTGATTTTTATTTAGTTCAGAATTATTATTTGCGGTACTTGATACAGTATTTGATGTTTTGATTGCTTGTTCAATTTGATCAGAATATTCATCGGGAAGTTTTTCTGTATTTGATGTTTTTTGATATGTGGGATCAGAAGGGGATATAAAAACGCGTTTTGTTTTTATATACCATGAGCCAATATCAGAAAATCGGTCTGATGCGATATTGATCGGCTTTGCAGTATCGAGACCTTTCACTTTAGGGTCAGCAATATATATATAATCGGGAGAATATAAAAATATTGCAGGGATATCTGCGGTAATGATGTCACCCAGTTCTTTTAGACAAATTTTTCGTTCTTCCTCATCAAAGCTCTTGCGGTATTTTTCGAGCAGATTATCTACTGTCGCATTCTGATAAAGTGCAAGATTTTGATCAGGATAAAATCTTCGTGATGAATGCCAAAATGAAAAAAGGTCCTGGCTTTCTTTTACAATATTGCCGAATAAAATCATTTCATAACTATTATTTTTCAGTACGTTTTCTTGAATTTCTGCTAATGAAGTTATTTCTAAAGTAACGTGGGCGCCGTGGGATTCCCATATTTCCTTAATAAGATTTGCTGTTTTTTCGAGAAATGGTTCTTCTGGTATCGTGATGTGAAGATCAAGACCTTGTAAAAGAGTTACATCGTAATTGATGACTATATCTTTATTCATTGTAGTCGGACCATAGAGTGGAGTTGCATTACTGTCGAATATTTCTTGAATAATACGGTCACGATTAATTGACTCGCTTAATGCTTTGCGCACATCGATATTTTGTAACGCTTCTGGTGCAAGACTTTGATTTATGAAGATAGCGTAATAACGGGGGGATTTAAAAAAATGTGTATAATGTCGAATAGTAAGTTCATTGGTTAAAGCTTCTGCGGTACTTAGTCCGAATCCGTCGATATCGCCGTTGTTATATGCGGCGATTAGTTCATCTTTGTTCTTATAAAATTTGAGTACAATTGATGATATATATGGAGCATCTCCATAATATTCGTTATATACATCGAGAGATAAAGAGGTGATTGTGCGTTTATTTTCATCGATGGTATGGTTGGTAACCATATAAGGGCCTGACCCAATCGGATGGAGTCCATCAACAAGAATACGGAAATTTTGTAATGGAATTCCATCGAAGATGTGGCGAGAGAAAATCCCTAAGTTCCGCAAATGATCTTTAGCGAAGAATGCATAGGAATTTTGAAGCACAAATTGCACTTCTCGTTCACTTAACCGTTCTACGGCAACGCCCTGGAAACTGGCATATAATGGAGAACGGCTATCGGGATCTTGGATGGTATTTATGGTAAAGATGACATCATCTGATGTAAGCGGTTCACCGTCATGCCACGTGAGTCCCTCTTTTAATCGAACATTCCAAATGCGGCCTTCTTCCGTATACGTAATACTATCAGATAGATCAGCAAGTGAAGAAAACACCAATCTTGAGATGTCTCTGTCTATTTCATTTATTGGAATGACTGGATTTATAAAGACGGGTTGACCGATAAGTCCTTCGCGAAATGTGCCTCCATAGTCGGGAATCACGGTTGTTTTTGCGTAAAATAAAAAAAGGCCATTTAAAATACCGGCAACCATACATACAATAAGCGCTCCGATAAGCGTTATTCTTTCTTTCTGGGAGAGGACCGTAAATATTTTTTTAGGGGTTATCATACACAAAAAAGAAAATACACTTATTCAGCGATGCACATGTGGCGTACTTATTTATAAAATCAAGTGTGCAATTGAAAGCCCTGCAAAAATGATAGTGCAAACAATAGTTCCAATAAAAATCATCTTTTCGAGGCCACGTCGTTGCTGATATACTCCTCCTTCGGTGCCACTGCCGCCAAAAACACCTGACATGCCGGAAGATTTCTCTTGGATGAGAATGAGACCGATAATAATAATTGATACGATAACTTGACTAATAGTGGTTATATTCATGTTATTTTGTCTTAAACAAAGCGTTTATCAAAATATGTGTTGCGCTTAAAAGGAGTGTAGCGTAAAAGAGCGGTAAAAGTCCAGAGATAGCTACTCCAGGGAAAAGATGGTCTAATAAGACCAAAAGGAGTGCGTTTATAAGTAAACTGGCAATACCGAGGGTTAGAAATATCAAAGGGCTTAATACTATTTTTAGAAGTGGTTTCAAAATAATGACGATTAACGTGAACACACCTGTCATAATCAAGAAAGGTTCCCATGTCCCAAGAGGGACAGTGACGCCATGTATATAGGTACCTGCTATAAACAGCGCTATCGCATTTGCCAAGAATGCTGTGATAAGTTTTCTCATATAAGTAAGTATGGATAATGAATCAAGAATTAGGAAGAATGGATGGGGATTAAAGTAGAGCAACACATCATAAATATTGATGCATATTACTAATTTCTTTTTTTAGTTCCTCATTCTTGATTCATTATCCATATTTATCGGAGCATCGAGAGAATATCTATCCCTGTCATACTCGTAGGCTGCGGGAGATGTAGTAAAGATAAAATAGTTGGAGCAACGTCTGATATAACACCAACGTTTTCATGCTCAAGCATATCGGCCGTTTCGGAGCTTTTTTTATGTTTAAATGCGTTTCCGACGATGTAAAAAGGGACAGGGTTCGGATCGTTTTTTATCTCGGGAGTGCCGGTATATGGATTCCTTACTCGTTCAGCGTTACCATGTCCGGAAGTAATGATAAGGATACTGTTTGTTGCAAGTACTGCGTCCATTAATTTTTGAATTTGTGCGTCGATGCAATGGATTGCTGAGAGTACCGCATTATAATCACCCGTTTGAGCCATACTATCGGCGTTTGCATAATTAACAAGGATAAAATCATAAGCCAGTTCATGGATTGCTGTTAATGCTCTCGCAGTAATGCTTTCTGCCATCATTTCTGGAAAAGCTCGTTGATCAGGAGTGTCGCGGGAAGGGATAAGTATACGATATTCATTTTGGAACGGTTCTTGGCGAAGGCCATTGAAAAAAAAGGTCACATGGGGATATCGTTCTGTTTCGGCAATGCGGAGTTGTATTTTCCCGTTGTCGGCAAGCACTTTACCTAAGGGTTCCGTTATTGATTCGGGAGGAAATGCAACAGCAACGGGGAAAGATTTGCTGTATTCGGTAAAAGTTGCTATATACATATTCTCTTTTTTAGACAGTGGGGTTGCAGTGTCGGTATTTTCAACATGGGAGAAAGATGGGTCCAGGAAGAGTTGGACCAATTGTCGCATACTAGATTCACGAAAGTTAAAAAAAATAACACTATCATTACTCATAACGACACCATTCTTTAAAAGAAGTGTCGGTTTAATAAATTCGTTAGCCAAGTTTCTTTCATGAAATGTCTCAATGATCGATTGTGCTGTTATGGAGATATCGCCATATGGCAGTTCTGTCATTGCTTCGTATGTTTTTGTGGTTCTATCCCATCTACGATCGGTATCCATTGCAAAATAACTTCCGGAGATACTTGCTATTTGTACGGGACCGATAGATTCTTGTAATTTTTTTAGCGGTCGGTATATGTCGTCAGGAACACTTTCTTTTTGATTAACGATAATATGAAGCATTATTTTTTCTCGAGGAAACGATACTGTATCGGCATATTGAAAAAGAGCGATAAGGTGATCAATGGAAGAGTGTACTTGTTCTTCAGAAAGCAGACCGATCAGGTGTAAACAGCTTTGTTTCTCTTGTGTATGCGTGAAGGCGTTTATAAGTACTTGGTTGGAGAAAAATTTACCAGTTTTTATAGCAAGAGTAATTCGTGGAAGATGTTGGTATAAAATTTTACCGGCACCAATCATGAGATGTCCAACCTGTGAATTACTTTCTTCTCCCCATGGGAGACCTACGGCAATACCTGATGCTTGCAGGCTCCCGATAGTGTAGGTGTGTTTGATGTATTCTACTGTTGGAGGGTTGGCGGTGAAGATTGGGTTTGAAGAATCTTTCCTCCCGATACCCCATCCATCCAGAATTGTCAGAATAACAGTTTGCTTGACCATAAGTATATTATACTTTAGAATCGCAAATAATGCCTTATGTATATATACATCAGCATGCTCATGATATTGCGTTTGCCGTATTTCGTGTAGCAGCGTTAGTGAGACATCCAAAACTCAAAGGAGAGCTTGAAGATGCCGCGGTAGATCTTATTGCAAAAATGGATATCTATATAGTCCACGAAGGGAATGAATGTAAGGGAAATAAACATTTTTATTATCATGAACGACTAAAATGGCTTGTTCGTCTTTCTGAATCGGTTGGCGAAATGAAGTCGATCAATGCAGCGGTTTTGTGTAGAGAGATTGATAATTTGGAAGCGGCGATAGTGGAAGCGGTTAATACTCTTAATAATATTGAAGAAGATGATATTGATTTGGACAATGAAGAATTTGCCTCTTTAGAGACGATTTCAGAAGAACGGCTTATCGAATCGCCACGGGATACTGAAGAATTTATATCATCAGTTGACACGGCGCAAGAAATAAATATTGGAGGGATAGAGATGGAACAGCAGGAAGAGAAAGAAGAGAGGGTAATGATTGCCGAAAAAGAGGGCAATCATAGTGAAAAAAAGAATGTCCAGGTTACTTTACAACCGGAAGAACGGCAAGAAAAGGTCATGAAAACCATTCGGCAAATGCCGAATGGTTGCCGAATGAGGGATTTAATGATTATTTTCCCAAAAGTCAGTGAACGTACGCTTCGAAATGATCTTCAAACGCTTGTTAAACAGGGCGCGATAGAGCGTTTTGGTAGTCAAGGCCCTTATAGTTATTTTCGTGTTGTAACGAAAAGTGAGGTATTTGCGTTGTAATTAATGCAAGCACAATAATGTTTGCAGATACTTTAATCGGTTTTTATTCGTTTTCGTGAGGCAAACGGATAGAGGACTGATTAGTTTTGAGTAACAGATACCTTTATATTACCGCCTCACACTGTCGTGAGGATTTTTTATATTCACGATAGTATTAATAGTTGCTAGGGTCATGTACTGTTGTCAGCTTACGCTATGCTCGCCTCACAAGCATCAATGAGCGTGGCCAGGTCGATGATGATGGATTAATGATCTCCCGAAATAATGTAAACGAGACGCATCAGAAGAAGCGTCAAATAAAAAGTAATAAAAAAATTTAAGTCGATTGTCACAATGACCACATTTAAAAGAAAAATTGTTGCAACAGCTTTATCCGTCGCGACAATCGTAGCGATTGCAGGGACTGCAATGTTGCCTGTACAGGCACAGACCGCAGCAGAATTGCAATCACAAATTGCAGCGTTACTCGCACAGATCCAGCAGTTGCAAACACAACTTGGAACATCAACAACAGGAACAACAACGACAACCAGCACAACATCAACAACCTATACCCATGACCTCACCATTGGTAGTAAGGGAGAAGATGTAACCGCGTTGCAGAGTTATCTTGTTGCACAGAATAAAGGTACGGCAGCCCAGGCGCTCGCCCAGGCATTTGCAGCAGGTACCGCACAAGGCTACTTCGGTTCAATGACTAAAGCAGCTTTTGCAGAATATCAAGCAGCAGTCGGTATTTTACCTGCGGCAGGGTATTTTGGCCCTATTTCGCGAGCACACATGGCGACAGTGGCTTCAACAACTGCTGGAACCACGACAACAACTGGAACAACGACGACCACAACAACGACAACAACCACAGCGGCTGTTGAAGCGGGGTTGACGGTTTCGATTGCTTCAGATTCCCCGGCATCATCAACATTGGTTGCCAATCAATCAGTTGCGGATATTGCACACTTAACGTTCACCAATGGTGACGAATCAGCAGTGACCGTATCTCAATTGGTTATCACAAAGACTGGTGTTTCGGGCGCTACCGCAATGGAGAACTTATATCTCTTTGACGGAGCAGTCCGATTGACCGATTCAGCGACATTCGTATCAACCACAAATAAAGCAACATTCGTAAGCTCGGGTGGAATCTTTACGGTTCCTGCAAAGAGCTCGAAGACCATTGCTCTTAAGGCTGATATCTTGTCGAGTGCATCAGGTCAGACCGTTGGTATTCAGATCGCAACAGCGACTGATATAACAACGACAGCATCGGCAGTATCGGGAACATACCCGGTTTCAGGCGCGATCCACACTATTGCAAGTGCAGGATCAAATCTTGCGACCGCGAATTTCACCGGTACGACCATTCCGTCGAGTGCAAACATCAATCCGGGAACGGATGTTGTTATGTTTCAACGGAATTTGAGCGTTTCAAACAGAAGTCTTAACTTGAGCCGTCTTGCATTCCGTAAGAGAGGTTCGGTTTCGGACAGCGATGTCAACAACTTCCGTTTATACGTTGGTTCAACGCTTGTTGACACGCAGGCGAGTGTTGGTTCAAACGGTTATATAACTTTTGCACCGGCAATTCCGTATGCTTTGACAACAGGAACACATGTCATCAAGGTTGTTGCTGACGTCATCAGCGGCTCATCGTACAGCGTATACCTCCAATTAAAAGAGGTATCGGATATCGAACTTGTTGACACAAGCTTTGGTGTATCAGTACGCCCAACGGTTGGTGGTTCATCTTTCAGCGCAATTACAGCTGGAACGATGACTATTAATTCAGGTAGCGTCGTTGCATCAAAGGCAACAGATTCACCGACAGGAAACATCATCGATAATTCAACAGATGCTGTTCTTGGAAGATTCACATTGACTGCATACGGTGAAAAGGTAAAAATCGAAAGCTTAACGGCAGGATTTACCTATCCTGGAGCAGGAGCAGTGACTGGTCTCCAGAATGGACGCATTTTGGTTGATGGTGTCCAACTCGGAAACACGACCACATTGGCTGCGGCAGGTACACAGTACACTGGTGTAGCGTATATTATCCCGGGAACACCGGTAACGGTTGAAATTCGGGCTGATATCGAACCGTCTGCTGGTACTCTTACGACAGGGACGGACTCTGTTCAAGCTAGCTTGAGCATCGGTTCAGCGAATGGTGAAGGTATGACATCGTCAACCACCATCAATGTTCCGGTTGCGGCAAAGCTTGCAAGCCCACTTACTGTTCAGACAGGTGCGCTTAACTTGGCAGAGAATGTTGTCTACACAGACAAGACTATCGTTGTTCCGAAGGAAGCATATGAATTGGGCGAATTCACTCTGTTGAACAGCGGATATGAAGATATCGTCTTGGACACAATCCAGGTTGACTTCACCGCAGGTGGAGCAGGTGGAACGTTCACTTATGCTGATTTAACGAATGTCTATGTCGTTTACGGCACACAGGTAACGAATGTTAAATCAACAGTGAATGCAACAGGCAACACGTACTCGATTTCCTACACTCTTGGCGCAAGCGAAGGTATTGGAGTTGCGGTATTTGCTGATCTTGCATCGACAGTTACAGCTCCTGACACTTTAACACCTGCAGTACTTGCTAGCGGTACCACAATGTCATCAGGCAGCGCGGTATACACAGGTGCGGGTGCAACAGGTACGATTATGGGAGGTCAGACAATTACTGTCGGAGCAGGCAGTGTCGCATCAGCAGTTGATGCATCACGACCGAATGCGACGATTGTTGCTGACGCGACAACCGAAGTGCCAGTTGCGGCATACAAATTCACGACAGTTAACGACGATTACAAGATCGAAGCGCTTGTTGTGAGTTTTGGAGGAACAGGAGCATCATCGGTTATCCAGTATGCTATCTTGAAGGATAATGGCACAACAATCGCCATGGTTCCTGTCCAGAACGCTACTGCAACCTTTGACATCAGTGTTCCTATAGCGGCAAACGATTCTAAGGTCCTCACACTTGAGACAAATCTTGGAACGATTGGTATAAACGCTGGTACAACCGGTGCAAACATTCAAGCAACATTGGCGTTGGTACAGACCGAAACTTCGGCAGGTACACGAGCTAACGTCTCGGTTGCGTTGAGTGGACAAGCAATGTATGCATATAAAGCATATCCGACGATTACGAATCTAACGTTACCGTCATCATTGCTTTCAGCGGGAACACAAACCTTGGCACGCAACACCGTTTCAGCGACAGGAGGAACAGTTGGTTTCAGCAAGATCGTATATACGGTTTCGAAATCAGCAAATCCATACCTGACAAATGGAACAGTGAAGGTGTACAAAGATGGAGTTGAAATCCCAGGTACCGCTACCGTTACAGCAGCTCTCGAAGCGGCTGGAGCAGCAACCGGCACAATCAGCTTTGTTACAACAAACGAAGTTGAGATTTCAAGCTCATCAGTTATCGAAGTTAAAGCAACTATGGCTGGATCAGTTACAACAGGAGATTATGTTAACGCATATATCGCATCAGGAGTTGCAACATATGCATCACCTGCAGCCTATGCAACTGTTGCAGCAACTGCTTCAAGCTTCGTATGGACCGACCAGGCAGGACAAGGTACGACGAGTCACTCGGCGACCACGACTGACTGGAACAACAATTACTTAGTAAAGAACATCCCAACCGATACTCAGACAATAAGTCGGTAAGGATTGACGAAACTTTGTAGTTACGTCCAACCGTTTTCCTGAATCGTATAAACAGGACAGAACCACCCCGATTCATCGGGGTGGTTCTGTTTTACAATCCAGTTTTAGTTGAGAATAAGAGTCTATATATTTCAGACCTGTAAAAATAAGAAAAAATGAGAGTTAAGTAAAATGGAGACGAATCAGTAACAGATAGGGAATCAGTCAAGATGTTTTAGCCAATAGATATGAAAAAACAGCCAAACATGTGTATCAAATTATCTAACAATATGCTTAGAAGAGCGTTTAAGATATTTTTTTTGTTAACCGATAGTTGTGTGGTAAAAGTGAGTGGTATTATTAAGGTATGCTTTAAGGTAAAAATTTTTTTGGTAATAAAAAACTAGGATATATAATCCTAGTTTTAGGGAGGTAAGTAACAATAGTCAATATTGTTTCAGATTTATGTAAATAATAAAAACCCAGAATCCTATTGCTCCAACAATTATTCCTGCTGAAATAAGAAAATCGATAATTTTATCTTTTTTTTCTTTTGTCATATTTTTTCCTCTTTCTATATTCAATATTATTGAATATAGAAAAATAATTAATTTTTTAAAGAAGCTATTATAGTAGCGAGTATACGGTATTTAAATGTAATCGGCAATAGACTTTGCGGCAATCGGTAGTCGACAAATATACAATTAAGAGACCCCTTTTTATAGAAAACAAAATATTAATAATTTGAGTGGTAGTATACAATAAGTATTTTTATTACGAATCTTCTAAATTAAAAACGCGAATGAGTTTTTAATTTAGTGAAAAGATAATTTTCCTTTATCTTTATAGAATAACGTTCTATTATATAAGCATTACGTAATTTTTTTTAATAAAATGACTAAACGATTAAATTTATTTTTTCTCTATAGGAGTTTCGTATGGGTACTCATAGGATGTACAACGGTTTTATGTGTTGGAGTGCTGCCCGTATCTGCTGCAGCTATTGCGCCCGAAGTGGCGGTTTCTGGCGGTGCTTCGGAAATACCTGTTTTAATTAGTGTGGCAGCGAGTGATGCAGAGAGTGTTCATTTGCAATGGCTTCCGATATGGAGTGCGACGGGGTACGATGTATATCGGCGAACTGGAATTGATGGGGAGTATGTTCGCGTTGGAACGGAACCGACGATCACGGGAAGTAGTGTCTCGTCATATATTGATACGGATCTTTTTTCGTCGACAGTCTATTCTTATCGTGTTTCGGCATTGAACTCGGGTGCGGAATCTGCCGCATCGTTTCCTGCAACTGTCGAAACTTCAGCAGCTCCTGTTTTACCGGACAATAGTATACAGGCGGTGACAATTATAAAAGAAGATGTGTTGGATATGACAGTTACTCCTACTGTGGCAACATCGACAGATAGTACACTTGAAGTAGGATCGGTCGCGACGAGTACAGCACAAGTTATTAGTGAACAATCAACATCACAAGCAACGTTGAAGGATGTGTTGCAAGGATTGTTAGAACAAGTCGCGGTTTTACAGGCTCAGCTTGCATTGATGAAACAAGAAGAGATAATACAATTCTCTCTAACGGTAATTCCACAGAGTGGCTCATATACTCAATCTCTACACAGCGGTATGCAAAACGACGACGTTTGTGCATTGCAAACATTTTTAAAAGAACAAGGGGAAGATATTTATCCGGAAGGATTAACAACGGGACACTTTGGGCTGCTTACTGAAAAAGCGGTACAGCGTTTTCAGAAAAGATATAATATTGCTTCGGAAGGGGATGATGGGTATGGATATGTTGGTCCCAAGACCAGGACGAAATTAAATGAGTTGATCGGGTTATAAAAAAATAAAAAATATTTTTTGAGCTCCCATTCTGTGGGAGTTTTTTGCGCAATTTTTTTGACAAAAAAATGATTTTATATTTATCCCCATGGTTTGATTTCTTCAGAGTGGTATACTGTTTAATAACAATACATTAAGTAGAAAGCAGACAGCACGTTGTCGAGTGTTGTAACTTCAAATTTTAAAAAAACAATGATAAGTAAATTAAAAACATTTTCGATAAAGAACGTACTATTATTTGCGTTCATATTTTTGTTGGCGGCATGTGCTGTTTTTTTTCTTACACAGCAGTCAAATGCTGGGTTGAGTAGTGAGATTCAAGATCTTACAAATGGTAGTGGTATTAAGATGAAACAGTCGAGTGATTTCCGTCCGATTTTCGCTATTACTTTTGGTAGTACCGATGCGGGCGAGACATTACAGGCTATTACAGTCGCTTTTATTGCAGGTAGTGGGACTCCAACATGGAATAATGGAGCAGCAACTTCGTCGGAGTTGCTTGACCTTGCGACAACCAGTGGTGGTGTATCTCTCTGGAAAGAAAGTGGTGCGACCCCTGGCTTTCATGCGGAGGAAGATACTCAAATAACTCTTGCTTCAACTCCACAATATAGTGGTGGAACATTTCAAATTACGCCGGCATCAGTGCCGACTTTAGCAGAGGATGATATATATTACGTTGTATTAAAGTCTGACACGACAGGTGTAACGGATGGGAATTCTTTTGGTGTTACGGTTCCAGTAAATGGTGTTGCAACAAATGGCGGACCAGTAACGTTACCTCAGGTCACAGCTGGTGTAATGATAGACACCGTTGTACCAGTAGTGAGTACTGGAGGACCTCAAACAGGGGAACAGTCTGTCCCTGTTGAAGCATTAGTTGATAGGTCATTTAGTGAAGTACTTGATTTTACAACTGTTTCGACATCAACGGTTTCTCTAAAGACCAATGAGGGGAATACACAGGGAGGAACTCCAACAGGATCTAATCTATGTGGAGTAGTTTTTCTTGAGAATGGGAATCGTATCATTTGTAATCATATGAATGATGCAACACCACTTAACCCTTCGATTTGGTATACTTTTACGATTACTACAGATGTAGCGGATAATGCGGGGAATCACCTCGCGCAAGCTTTTACGAGTTCATTTCAGACATCAAGTTTCGGTGGAGGACAAAGCTTTAATCCACCGCCGTTTATTATGGGAACGACACCTCCTCCAGGAGGTCAGGTTCCATTGAATGGGAAAGTTGCAATTAATTTCAATAAACTGATGGTGACATCAGGTGATGGTTCGGTTGTTAGCACAAGTGTTGTGCAATTGTTCCTTACACAAAATTTTCAGGAGACAGGATCGAATCTATTAAATGTGACAACCGGGTGGAATTATCTGAGTGAATCTAATCAATTGAATATCCCGCTACCAACATTGACGTCAGGGTCACAGTATCGATTAATTGTTCGTGGTGATAACAACACTGATCCTGGTGATGGTAGTTGTGGTGGCACGGGCGAGCAGGCATGCGCGATGAGTACGGATGGAATGGCATTCCCTCAAAGCAAATTTATTGTTGACTTTACCGCAGGAGCTTCTGATGCAACAGGACCAACAGTAACGGGGAGTTTCCCAGACAATAACATTATCGGAGTAGATCGCGCGATCTATGATATCTCGGTGAGTTTCAATGAACCGGTTGCGCCGGCATCCGTATCAACAACATCAGTTAAATTATTTGCTGATAACGGAGATGCTTCTTTTGATGTTGGTACCGATACATTGGTAAGTACAGGAACAGTTGATCGTGATTTTGATGGTCGAACTGTTTTCTATTCACCAAATGCTTTGCTATCAGCGAGTACAAAATATTTTTTGGTAATCACATCAGGTTCAAACGGAATTACTGATTTGATTGGCAATCAGATGAGCGCAAATGTTGTCCGATCATTTACCACGGGCGCTGACATTAATGGAGGAGCTTCAGATACGACGAATCCAAGTGTAATATTCGCAAACGCGGATAATTATGGTATTGCGATAACACTTTCAGAAGCGTTGAAGTTTAATACAACAGAGAATCAGACAAGCGGGTCATCAAGTGGCGCGAATGACGCAAACAATGCGAATTTATGGACGATAGAGACTTCCAGTGATGGAGGAACAACATGGAGAGCAATGCCTCTCACTGATCCGCAAACGGGCGCGATGCAAAACGGTAAATCAATTCGATATGAAGCCCGATCAAACACGGTATTTATTGATGGACTTTCGATGCCACCGGGAGATGAATTTCGTGTAACAGCTTCGACAAGTATCCAAGACCTCGCAGGGAATGGGATGGAATCAACGGGAAGGATTGCGAGAGGGCAGATACTAAGCAGTCAGGATACGGGAGGTATGCTTGGCGCGGGAGGAATGACGGGCAGCGAGCCTGATTTCTTTACAATGGGTATGCGTCCGGTAGAAGCGTTTCCAAAGACCGCTCTTGCTGGCGCAACGACACGATATAGAGTTGAATTTCCTGCTGATACGGCAATTCCTGCTTCAGGGAAGATTAGCTTACTTTATCCATCAGGATTTAGTTTTGGGGCAAGTTGTACAACATTACCCACAGATATATTCGAAAATAACGATATAAATGGACCTGCTCCAGGTATGGTAACGATAGCATCAGTTGCATGTAACTCTGTCTCTCGGTTGATAACAGTAACGCTTGGCAGCACTGCGACACAAGCAGGGGACATGATTCGTTTCGAAATTCAAGGGATAGTCAATTCAACTGTTCCTAAAGATTTCTCAACATCGGGATATACTGTTGATATAAAAACATATAACGCTTCAAATACGTTGTTGGAGACGATGACGACAATGCCATTCTTTGTTACAACGGCGGGTAGTTACTCCGCATCTGGTACGGTTTTTATTGATGATGGAGCAGGAGGAGGAACCGCGAATAACGGACAAATGGATGGAACGGAAGCAGGTGTACAAAGCGTTAATGTCTGTATGGGAGGACCGTTTGGTTTTCAGTGCACAAACACGAATTCAAACGGTGTCTTTACTTTTTCTCAATTAAATAATGGATTCTATAACATCAATATACCGCCGCTTTCTTCAGGAAACGTGACGGGAGGACCATTTTTTAGAGATATAAACATATCGAATGGTAACGCGGCAAATATTAATTTCCCATTACAACAAGTATCGTCTGAAAGTATTCTTGATGTATATATTTCAGGAGGAGTAGCTCTTGCGAACACGAAATTGGATGTATTCGCATTCTCGTCAATGAGTGGAAATTTGATGGGCGGTCCTGGACAGGATGGTCCTGGGCAAGGAGGATCGGGACAGGGAGGATCAGTGCTTCGCGAAGTGACATTGGATGATAGTGGTATAGGAACGGTTACTCTTCCTCTTTCACAAGGAAGGTGGCAGGTTGGACTTGGTCCATGGATGCCAAAAGAACCGGGTACTATTGCATCTGTGCCAGACTTCACATTCATGCCTCCGCGGCCACAAGATGTGAATGTTGATTCTAACGGCGTGCCAGATTTATGTACGACTGGGGCGGGAGCAGCAAATGAGTTATGTTTCTCATTAGCCGCGGCAACGCAACAAATCAAGGGTAAAGTTGTTGATGGGGCCGGTAATGCGATATCGAACGCATTCGTTATGGCGCGACCAGCATTCTTTACGAGTGACGGAGCAGGGTCGGCTGGAGCAGCACAAACAGATTCGACTGGTAACTTTAACTTAAAAGTTCTTGGTGGTACGTATATTGTTGATGCTTCTATGCCGGGTATGCCTCCATCGAAAGGTTTTGAATGTACTGTTAAAGACAATACGGGAGCGAGTGACAGTAACAGTACAGCAGATGTGTATTGTCAGGGCGTACTGATAGTTAACGATATTACAGGATTTTCAGGATCGGCTATCAGCGGTACGGTAACGGACAATGACTTAATTATAAAGATTGCAAAGGGAGGTACGTCCATTTCAGGACGTGTACTTGATGAAGGCGGTAACGCTATCGCGTTTGCCCACGTGGAAGCGATGGAGGTCAATTCGAGCGGGAATCCAATGGGGGGATGGGCAGATGCTCCGACTGACAATTCAGGAAATTATACATTATATGTTTCAGGAGGGTCTGATGTTGCTCTTAAAAATTGGAAAGTTCGTGCATTTGCACCGGAATTTGGAGAACTTCCCGCAATAACGGTTAGTGTTGTCGAAGGAACGAACCAGACGGGAAAGAATATTCAAGCGACAGCAAGTGACTTTATTACAGTACAAGGATATGTGTATATTGATTCCGATACGAGTGGTTCTTATACCAGCGGTGAAGGAGTCCAAGGAGCGCATGTTGGAATTAATGGCCAGACAGGTGGAAACGGTGGTATGACCGACAGTGATGGTCTTTACACGATTAAGTTAAGATCTGGGTCAGGATATACGATAGATGGATTCATACCGGGACAAGGACCTGCGGCATCGCTTCAGAACCAAACGTTGACGAGTAATGTTACCGGTAAGAATTTGGTAATGGCACGACCGGGAACAGTTGTTGTCTATGTTTGTACGCTCACTGATCCAAGTGCGGCACCTTCAGCATCGAATAGCTGCGCAGATAGGAAAGTATCAGGTGCGTTCGTTGATGCTCGAGATTTTTATGGGAAAGGGAATGGGACACAATCGAATACGACTGCGGGAGAATATCAAGTAGTGGTCCCTGCCGGAACGTATACTGTTCGAGCGAACGAACCTTCGATAGGTCCGATTGGTTATCAAGACAATGTCACGGTAACAGGAGGTGGTACGACGTATGTCAATATTGCCCCGCCTGCGCTTTATCAAGTGTCAGGTACGGTTATTTCAACGGATAATGCGTGTATCACCGGAGCAACGATTGCGTTGTCGGACTCTTCGAATGGGCGTGTAATCTTGGCTCAAGTTCAATCAGATGGAACATGGTCTCTCTCTAATGTTCCGAATGGTGCGTATAGTATCATGGCAGGCAAACCCGGATGTGTTGATAGCGCGGATCCTGGAACAGTAGTTATTTCAGGAGCGAACGCAACGGCGACTGCAAGAACTATGACACAGGCGGATTCAACGATTAGTGGCCGTGTATGGATCGATGCTGACAATGATTTTGTTATGGATTCAGGCGAGAATGTGTCCTTCCCTGCAATGGTATTTGCAACATCAGGGACAGGAAGGAGAGTTATAACAGAGGTTGATACATCACAAACTGGAACGAATTCGAATTACACGCTTTCATTGACAGCGGGGACATGGATTGTCAAGGTGCGTTCAGACGGATCTGAATCTGCGGAGGCGCAAGTAGTGGTTGCTCAAGGAGATAATGCAACGCAAAATCTTAAACTTATTACTATTGCGGGGTATACCAGGAAAGAACCGAAGCCGTTTTCTCTTACTCCGTCTCGTGGCGGTATCGTAAAAAATTCCGAAATATCAGATAATTTCGAACTTAATGTTCCTGCAGGTGCTTTCGGTACATCATCGAATCAAGGATCGGTTTTAACTAAAGAAACGACTGCGGTTACCGATAGCGCGAACCAGGTTGTTCTTGGCGGAAAAGGAATCGAGGTTACTCCGAAGGATGCATCAGGACAGCCGATAAAAACGCTTTCAGCTTCGTCTGGCGGATCAGCAACTATAACTCTTTCTTATACTGATGCCGATGTCGCTACGGCTGGAGGAGATGAATCAAAAATCGTTATTGGTGCATGGTCTGACGAAAAACAACAGTGGGATCCGTTACCGACGACTTGTGATGCGGTGAACAATAAATGTACCGCAACAGTATCTCACTTTTCCACCTTTGCTCCTGTGTTACCGACAGGAGGAGGATCTCCGTCAACTCCTTCGTTTTCGGGAGCAACGGCAGTGGGACAGACCCAAGTTAATCTTACATGGTCACCGATAAGCGGTGCGACGGGGTATGATATTTATCGTGCACCGACTCTTTCGGGGCCATATTCACGTGTCGGTTCTGAACCGACTGTTTCAAGTGGAAGTACGTCAACTTATTCTGATACGGGATTGTCATCAGGAACATCTTACTCATACAAGATTTCAGCATTAAATGATTCAGGTGAATCAGCTGCTTCGACGACAGTCTCTGTTACGACGGACTTTGCCTCAACGGTAGGTGGAGGTGGTGGATTTGCTATCTCACCCACGACAACTCAGACGACTGATGATACGGGCACCGGTACTACTCCAACAGTTGATACTGATACCACGACAGACACGACGATTGAGGCGGTAACTACAGATACTACTATAACAACAGAAGTAACTTTACAACCCGTTACGATTCCTACCTTGCCGGAAAATCCGACAATTGTCGATTACCAAAATCTTCTCAGTGCTTTGCTACAACAGCTTTCATATTTGCAATCGCAGTTAGCAACGGCGCAAGGATCATCATCGAGTGATACAGTAGCGGCAATTTCTACTGCAGCGGTTCCACAAAGCGGATCGTATGGTGCACCATTGTATAATGGGCTTGAGAATGCAGATGTGCGTGCACTCCAGACATTCTTGAAGAATCAAGGAAACGATGTATATCCGGAAGGATTGGTAACGGGATATTTCGGAGGACTTACAGAAAAAGCGGTACAAAGGTTTCAAGAAAAACATGGTATCGCTTCAAGTGGTGATCAAGGTTACGGATATGTTGGTCCAAAAACCAGAGCTGCAATAAATAGTCTGTTGGGGCTCTAGTCATTATAATATGTTTGAAACGAAAGCCCCATAATTGGGGCTTTCGTGATAGTGCTCTTTTGACAATGGTGATTACTATTGTAGTACATAGCAATGTAGACCTTTAAAAATTTTACTATGACCGAAAAAAATTTGTCTTACAGACAATTTTGAGTGTCATACAATTTTATGAAAAAAGTTTCAATTTTTTTCACTATTTTGGTGTTTATGATGTTAATTGCGTCTCCTGTGCTTGCTCATAATTTTGTTATATCAAGGGACGATGCATTTGTTACGAGTGTGAGAAGAACTGATGTTTTGTATATGTCGTTTGAATATAGTAAAGGAATCATTATAGAAGATTTGGCAGTGTTTAATAGCAAGTATCAAGAGTTGAGTATTCGGTCTGTGCAGGCGAAGACTATATGTATCAGTGGACGAGGTTTTGCTGTTATAACGATGTATTTGGAAAGGCCGGTTCAGTATAGTGGCACATCTACATCGGAACGGATTACTGTTGAGACAAGGGCAGATAGCTCCATTAGTGTTAGATGGAATTGACCAAGACGAAACAAAAAGCTTCTCTATAAAAAGAGAAGCTTTTTTTAACGTTTGGTAATAATCGTATATATCTTTTTAATGATAGTTTCTCTTAAGGCGAGAAGTAAGGCGAAATACGATAGCGCGCTTATGATGATGACGAGTATGACGTGTATATGTGATAGCAGAAGAAGATAGGTTATAATTCCCATCCCCACCGAGCTCGCTATGATTTTTTTAAGGTTACGAAAAATGGTAAAAGGCACGATAGTGCGTAGTTTGTACCATGCGTATATATTGATAGCGAGTTGGTTGCATAATGTCGAAAGAGCTGCCCCTTCGATACCGAGTGCTTTGATAAACAGTATATTAAAAACAATATTTCCGATTACTCCCAGAACAACATAACTAAAAAGCTTTTTTTGTTCACTAAATACAAACAACGCATTTGTTATCAATGTTCCGGGAAAAACGGTGATAAATGTTGCTGCAAGGATGATAAATGTCATTCCTCCTCCTGTATATGCTTGACCATATAGAAAAGTAATGATGTGTCTGCCTGCAAGAATCCCACCGATCGTTAAGGGGAAAGCAAGGAGAAAAATTATTTTTAGTGCTTGTTCAAATAATGATCGAAATAATTCTTTTGATTCAGCTGCTCGTTTTGCTATTTGTGGGAAAAAGGCTGTGGTAATAAGTGCGGGAGTAATATAAATGAGTTGTACGAGTTTTTGCGATGCGGCATATAACCCAACGGCGGTTTCAGGAACCATCCAACCGAGCATGATAATATCAGTATCTATCATAACTGCTCCCATAATGCTTACGAGTCCGAATGTCCATGCTGAAGCAAAGATGTGTGATATGAGAGATAGTTTAAAATTAGCAAAAAGATTCTTAAAATACTTTCGAAGGGGGATAATTGCTGCAATAAGACCGATCCCTGTACCTATAGCGTATGCATACGCTAGGCTGATACTTGTTCTTTGAACCAATAAGGCTGCACATCCTAATCCCGCGATTGCGACATTGGTTAGTATAATAACGATTCCTTCTATCTCCATGCGTTCAAGAGATCTGGCAATAGCGAGTACAAAGTCGCGGAATGAGTCGAAAACGAATACGAGAAGGACTATAGGGAATAGCTGTTTGGTCTCTGGAAGTGTGCTGAGAAAAGGAGAAAGGATAAGCGCTGTTATTCCCAATAGAGAGACAAGAACAAGTTTTATAAAAAAAGCCGTTGCAAGATATTGGTCCCGCATATGAGGATTCTTGTTCCCTTCCCTCACAAGGAGTCCGTTAATTCCGGTATCGGCAAATATTGTAAGAAACGCAGCAACGCTGAGCGCGTAAGAGAATGCTCCCCAACTTGCAGCTCCTAAAACACGAGCGGCATAGATAATGATTGCTGCTCGAATAAGACGTCCGGTGATCTGCCCACCGAACAGCCACGCGGTGTTCTTTGCAATTTTTTTATGGCTATCCATTGTGTTTGATTATACCATCTCTCCCTATTGATATTGTATATACCATATTTTTTCGAGAAAATATCTAAAATCTTTTCAATTTTTTATTTTTGGAGTACTCTGTATATACGTCGGGAACAAAGAGAATCTTTTAATTATGATAAAAATTTATAGTACACCGGTGTGTCCATATTGTGTGGTAGCGAAAGAATTTTTGAAAAAAAACAATATATCGTTTGAAGATATCAATGTCGCAGCAGATGAAAATGTTGCGAAAGAAATGATAGAAAAGTCTCATCAAATGGGAGTTCCTGTTATTGATGTCGACGGAGAGATATTTGTTGGTTTTAATCGCGCAGAGCTGGAGAATGCATTAAAGGCTAAAGGTTTACTTTCATAAAAAATGTCGAGAGAAAGAAAATTGTTATAAAAAATATGACTTATAGATGTGAACAATGTTTATCGATTTCTGATCAAGAAGAATTATGTCCCATGTGTGGAGTCCCTATGAGAGAACGCGTTGGAGTTTCTGCTAAAAAGGAAGAAGCAAAGAATCAAGACGATCTGGTGACAGCAGAAGAAACTACAGCTACAAACGGGACAAAAGAAGAAACAGAAGTAGACGTTGAGACAGACGAATTAAAGAAATCGGAATAGATAGTACCTCTTTAGTTTTTTTACGAAAGCACCTTCTTACATGAAGGTGCTTTCGTTTTCAAAACAATAAGTTGAGAAGTATAATAAAAACATGTATGACTTAATTATTATTGGAGGTGGCCCGGGAGGTATAGCGGCAGGTATATACGCTGCACGTAAGAAGATAAAAACAGCGCTCATTACAAAAGAGTTTGGTGGGCAGTCGATTGTTTCTGAAGAAATTCAGAATTGGGTAGGAGAAAAAAGTATTTCGGGTATTACCTTAGCAAAAAAATTAGAGGAACATATCCGTGCGCAAGAAGGTATAGATATTATTGAAGGCACCTTGATTAATCATATTGAGAAACAAAACGATGGGTTTCGTGTTATTACTCACGAAAAGAAAGAATATATCACAAAAACAGTCCTCGTTACTTCTGGGAGCAGACGCAGACGTCTTGGTGTGCTAGGAGAAGAGAATTTCGAGGGTCGGGGAGTAGTCTTTTGTGCTACCTGTGATGCTCCCTTGTTTAGAGGGAGGAAAGTAGCAGTCATTGGTAGTGGAAATTCCGGGCTTGAAGCGGTCGTAGACCTATTTTCATACGCAGACCACATTTATCTTTTCTTACGAAGCGAAGAAATGAGAGGGGATGCGGTGACACAAGAGAAAATTCGCAAGAGCGATAAAGTAACTATTATCTTTAATACAGAGATTAAAGAAGTACTGGGGGAAATTATGGTTACGGGGATAAAGTATAAAGACAAGAAAAGCAGTGAAGAGAAGATTATAGACGTTGGCGGCATTTTCGTTGAAATTGGTTCACAACCAAATTCAGAATTTGTAAAACATTTGGTTGATTGTAACGAGTATGGAGAAATTAAGGTTGATTGCAAAACACAACGTACAACATGTACCGGCATTTGGGCGTCTGGTGACGTCTCGGACGCATTCTATAAACAAAATAACATTTCAGCAGGAGATTCAATAAAAGCAGTATTGAATATTAAAGAATACCTTACACGGGATATAAATTAAAATAATTATTGGACTAATTGTTTAC
Source organism: bacterium (assembly GCA_043808035.1). Lineage (GTDB taxonomy): Bacteria > Patescibacteriota > Minisyncoccia > UBA6257 > Colwellbacteraceae > JAZDFH01. The sequence continues at coordinate 28,488 of JAZDFH010000014.1, forward strand.
TAATAGTAGTTACTCTGATGAATCAACTTTTTTCACTGTACTATACTGAAAACGCGATCGCGTTTTCAGTATAGTGAAATAAAAGTATTAAAAGGCGTTATAATAGAAAAAGATTATATTGATTATGAGGAGAGGAGAAATTATTAAAAACATTTTGGAAAATTTGGAAGCGGGGATTTCGGATAGTATTGATTTATTCGAAGCAATTTTGATTTCCGGGTATGGTGCATCGTATCGTACGATAGACTCGAATTTAACAAAAATTCAACTTAATCATGGTATTTCTGATACTGCAAGAGAAAGAAAAAAGCAAAATTTTTATTGTCTGCTTTCCAAGCTTAAAAAAGAAGGATTTGTAGAAAAAAATGAATCAAACTATACACTTACACGGTTAGGAAGGTGGAAGCTCAAACAGTTAAGCCTTTATTTGCCGTTTAAAACTTCATATAAGCAAGAAAAGGATAGCTCTTTCAAGATAATTATTTTCGATATCCCCGAAAAAAAGAGGTATAAGCGAGATTGGCTCCGATCTGTTTTAACAGAATTAGGTTTTCAAAAATTGCAACGCAGTGTATGGGCTGGGAAGAAAAAAGTGCCTGAAGATTTTATTAATGACCTTAAAGAATTTCAGCTTCTCGAATATATAGATATTTTTGCAGTTACTAAAACAGGTACTATTAAGGTAATAACATAGTTGCCGATTACTGTTCTGCCGATTAAATAACGGTTATTAGCCTACTATACTGAAAACGCGATCGCGTTTTCAGTATAGTAGATGTTTCTTTGCCGATAGTCGTTTTTTCGTAATCAATTGCCGATTTGTGGATAAAACGTAATTGTTATTATGGAATAAATTAGTTATTCTGTGAAACGACATGAATGGAATCATTTTGTAGAAAAAAATTTTAAAGTTATCGCCGTGTAATTCGATTCAAAAAATCTAAAAACAAAATTTATATCTATGGACATAAAAAAACATTTCAAAAAATACGGTATAGTCGTGGCGATTATTATTTCTTTTGGGATTATTGTTGCTCTCGCAGTACAGGTGCCATCTTTTTTGCGGAGGAGAGAGTTGGACAGAATGGTTCACGATATGAAACAAGCAGAAGAAGATTGGCACGCTGCGCAGATGGCTGATACGTATGGCGGCACAACACCGCAGGAGACATTGAGGATGTTTATTGATGCCATGGAAAAAGAGGACTACGAACTGGCAAGTAAGTATTTTGTTATTGAACGACAGCAGGAGGAATTGGATGGAATGGGAACAGCGCCAAAAGAGAATATAGATAATGTTCTTGTTATGCTTCGGGAGTGCTTGGATGCGATGGATACTCATCCATTGGAAGAGGTGGGCAGCTATTCTTTTAATAATAAAAATGGATACTTAATTGAAAAGCCTATAGCTGTTGATTTCTTTTTATATCCGAATGGTATCTGGAAGATTGAGGAAATATAATTTTTAATTATTTGAGAAGCATGAAGAGGAAAATATTTTTTCTTTTTTTGATTGTTTTTATGTGTTTTGGGGGTGCTAAGAGTGTCTTTGCATACGATGACGCAACCACACATCCTGCGTTAACTGATGTTATTGTTGATATGTATAATCTGCTGTACCCGGGTGATGCTTTTACCGCTGCAGAGAAGGAATGGATTATTCAAGGCAGTACCGCAGAAGATGAGGCTCCGCGGTGGATTAATCATTTTTATGATCCTATCTCGGGAGAAGGATGGACTGCCGAGCATGCGGGCGACTTGGATACGGTTACGATGGAACGACTATCTAAGGTAGTTATTTCTTTTAGAGATGCTCTCCCGGCAAAAGATTGGGTACATAACGAAGTGGCACAAAAGGGATATAGTCGTTATGGGGGGAACCATACATGGGAAAGTGCCATACGTTCTTCTGCTAATGGCGATATACAAAACGCGTATACGTCTTTGGGGTATGTTTTGCATATTGTAGAGGATATGGCGGTTCCTGACCATACGCGCAATGATAGTCATGGAGATACTATTGCTACTCGGGGAGATGCTTCTCCGTATGAAGAATATGCGAAGAAATGGACACGCGAGACAATACGATCAAATCAAGGCATCGCGACAATGCTTAAAAATAATGTGCAGCCGCAGCAATTATTATCCTTGGATGCTCATATCTATACGCTTGCTGATTATTCGAATAAAAATTTTGTTTCAAAGGATACTATTAGTAATGAAAAATATAGTTTACCCGACTTGAGTCGGGTGTCTTGTGAAAATGAAATTTGTTTTCATATTAGTGAAAATGGATTAAAGGTACCTCTTTTTAAAAAAATCATAGTTAGGCTCGATGAGTGGAATATAGAAGATAAGTTTATATTAGAGAATAAGAATTCATATCACCTTATTTTTGACTCATATTTTGATCGATTATCAGAGCAAGCCGTTTTACATGGAGTTGACGTTCTTCGTTTATTTAAGCAGAAAACGAAGGAAGAATTAGAAAACAGGGAATATCCGCAGTATATCGAAGTATATGATTTTTCTTTTTTACCAGCGCCACTTTCTTCAAACGATCCAATTCCACTTGTTGCTCCTGCAGGAGAGAAAGAAGATTTTGAGAATAAGTTTCCTAAAACAGCGGGATATATAAAGAGTGTCTATGAAACACTTGCCGCTACGGCGGGGAAGGTACTATCGACTACTCAAGAGACGTGGCAGTTTATTACATCAAGTAACGAAACGGCACAGGAACGGCTTCGGAGTGTTATTGACGTTCGTCAAGATGTTAGTGATGTTCAAAGTAATCTTGCAGTGATTTCTGCGGGTCTGGATGATAAGGGTCAAGAAATGCCATTGCCTTCGGAGCAAACAGTTGCGCCTGATGTTAAACAGCAGCAAACAACAGAGCAGCAACCAGTCATCATTCAACCATCTCAAAAAGATACTAACGTTCAGTATCAAAATACAGATGTTTCCGATGTGACGGGGAAAGATGATAGTGTGATATCTCAACCGATTGAATCACAAAAACAAGTTATACCAGTTCCTCCTCCTGTTAATATTCCACAGCAATGTTCTTTTGACGTTATCGGAAAGACTTTTTCGTGGGAAGTTGTTATTAACGAAGTTGCGTGGATGGGGACACAGAATAGTAGTTCTGATGAATGGATAGAAATAGCGAATGTTTCGGGAGCACCTGTTGATGTTTCAGGATGGCAATTAGTTGATACCAAAGAACAGATTCACATTGTTTTCCCGTCTGCGAAAATACTTGCACCTGGAGATTTTTTGTTATTGGAACGTACCGACGATACCACTGTCCCGAATGTTGCGGCGGATATTATTTATACAGGAGCATTGTCTAACTCAAATGAAGGTCTTCGGTTATTTGATTCGAATTGTAAAATGATGGATGAAGCGCTTGCGAGTCCGACGTGGCCTGCGGGGAGCTCAAGTGAGAAACGGACAATGGAAAGGACAGGAAGAGGTTTTTATGGGATCCAACAATGGCATTCTTCTTCCGTTATTGGAGGAACGCCGCGACAAGCAAATTCTGAGCCATATAGACCGACATCGACCGGGGGCGGAGAGAGTAATGTGACGCATTACGTTGTTGTTTCTGATACCACGGAGACGAAAACAGATACAAATAGTCTTTCGTTGAGCGATACAACGAGTGTCCCGTCAGTATCATCCGATATCCAAGTCAATGATGTTATTCCAGATATTCATATTACTGAAATTATGTATGATGTAGTGGGAAGTGATGAAGGAAAAGAATGGATAGAAATTTATAACGCGGGGAGTGGATCAGTATTTCTTGATACATTAAATCTATATGAGAATGAGACGAATCATCGATTGGTGTGTGAAAATGCTTGCTCATTACCTGTAGGTTCATATGCAGTGATTGTTTTTGATAAGGACACTTTTCTTGCAGAATATCCTGATTATAGTGGTGTAATAGCAAGAAGCAGTTTTTCTTTATCTAATAGTGGTGAACCGCTTGCGTTGGTATACAAAGAAGGACATATATTTGATGTTACATATTCACCAAATCAGGGAGTGAAAGGTAATGATCTATCTTTACAAGAGATTGGTGGGGTGTGGGTTGAATCAGTACCGACTCCGGGGAGAGAGAATGTTTTTGTTGAGGTGACTGTTGGAAACGAAAATGAGCAGAATCGTGATTCTAATGATACATTGTCTGAACAAAAAGATGAGTCATCTGATGTGACTGATACGGAAAGTACTCAGGACAATCAGATAACCGAAAGCGTGGGTGATGACGAAGAAAATAGTCATGGATTAGTTGATGAGCAGCAAGAGGCGGAGTCTTCTATCGATTTAACAATAGATACCACGGTAGAAGAGACAACTATTGTGGGAGATAATGAAGACCAACACGAAGTCTTAGAGGGAGATACTTTAACAGATTCCCATACTGAAGAGAATGATGCTTTACAGGAAGATTGTGTAACTGATGAAATATGTGAAGAAAGCGATATTTCTGAAACAGATGAGATTATTGAATATACTGAAGAAATTTCTCCGGAGGAGATAGAAGATGACGAATCGAGTGTTGTTTTACAACCTGTTTCCGGATTGTCGGTAGTGTACAATGATATGTCTCGTCTTTTGTCGATTGTATGGGATGTTCAAGAGCAGGAAGGCGTTGAGTATACTTTTGATTGTTTCAGAGACGATGATCTTTTTGATCATACTTCTTTCACACAAATCAAAAATTCTTATGGTTTTTATATAGACAAAGAAGATACAGGAGCGCTTTTTACTATTTCTTTGTACGTACAGGATAGTTTGGAAAATACTTCAGGGGTAACGATGGCATCTCTTTTTGTGCCGGAGTTTATTGTCCAAGAATCGGACCATATTGTGATGAGTGAAATTTTGTTTGACGCGGAAGGGAGTGATGAAGGTAAAGAATTTGTCGAGTTATATAATCCGACTGAGCATGAGATAGATGTTTCTGGTTGGACACTTATTTATCGTAAAGAGGGGCAGGAGAAAACGCTGGCGTTTTTTGGAAGTAAAGAAGAAGATAGTGTGATAATTTTTCCGAAAAGTTTCTTCTTGGTTGGTTTGAATAATTATGATCAATCCTTTTTCGGCGGAAAATCAGCAGATATTTTGCGTAGCGCGTCATTGCCAAACGGAGATGACGTTACAACAATATATCTCTATGATGGGCAAGCTGCGCTAGTTGATGATATTGTCTATAGTAGTGTTTCAATACATGTAGAGGGAGAGAGTATGGAGCGGTTTGCATGGTCAGAAAACGAAAAAGCATCTCCATTATTTGACGAAGAAGGTGAATTTTTGGGGAATGGATATGATAACAATGAGATGGATGATTTTATCGCTCGGTCGCCGCAACCTCAAAATTCGACGAGTTTACCTGAACCGAGAGTGTTCATTGGGATTGACGAGTGGAGTATAACGTATAATAAAAGTACGCTTTCACTTGGGTTTGATTTTCCTGAATATTCGTACGAAGTAGAATACGAATTATATGATGAGAACGATGACATTATTTATGAAGGTAATGATCCGAATTTTTCCATAAGAATCTTCGGAGTGGGAAGGGATTATACTTTTTCTTTACAGATGATCGATGTTGATGGTTTCTCTTCAAGTGTTTCTTCCAAAACCATACACGTGCCAAGTTTTATATCACAGTTTGCATGGTATCGGACACCTGCTGAGAGTAAATATGTAAGTGAAAGTAACGCGTTACTTGAATTTTCATTTGAGACATATCCATTTTTACCACAGGGATTGGTATATAACAGATATCCGCATGGAGGACCGTATAATGAACCGAATAATAAATTGATAGCGTATTATTTAAATGACGAGGATATACCTGAAGTTGTTGGCGATATGCCGTATACTGCTCTTAATCACGATACGCTGCAGATTAAATATAGGAACTGTTATGGTGATATGAGTTTCCGCCGCGCACTTGTGCTGTCCGATAGTGATATTTCGGGTTACCATGATTCAAGTTGTTTCTATAACGAACCATTGTCAGATAATTTATATTTTACTGAAGGAGATATGCATTTGACTTTTCCCGTTTCCAGATATGACGGTAGTGATGATTTTTCTGCGGGCGACCATATAACAATAGCGTATTATGAAATGGAATATCCTCCGTATGAGCAACTACCTGTTTCTTTTAAATTACTTGCTACGGAAAGAGGAGAGTATTTCTTTACGGAAGATGTACCGATACATGAAAAGCCGACTGCGCCGTCGGAGGTTAATTTTTCTTTTAATAAAGCCACGGCAATTTTAACAACGAGAGTTTCGGGATCGACTGATCATGATACGGAGGATGCGTATATCAGATATGAGATAAGTTATGATGGAATGGAATCATGGGATGAAGATAAACGGTTATCAAACAAATTCGAACAGATTATGAATTTGGAACAAACATATACGATTGCAATCCGTGCGATAGATGATTTTGGTTTACGATCAGATACTCTTTTTAAAGAATTCGTTACGCCTTCAGTGGATCCTCCATTGACGATATCCAATATCCGTTGGGGGAGAATTGACGATACTCCGACGTTGTCATTTTCATATACCACGTATCCTTTTCAAAATCTAATCTTCGGTATGATGATCGCATACTTAAATAGCTTGCCGCAATTTCCACCGCCGCAGTTACTTTTTGATCTTGCTAAAAGTAATGGAACAAACAGATTATTATTAACACCTCCTCAATTATGTTATGGAGATACAAACTTGTCGTATGTTTCTTTCTCCGGGGGATATGAAGATAAAACAATGATATGTGACAGTCGGCGATGGTTTCCTGGCTTTATGTATAACGTGTATCTTCCTCCGCTTGATATTCATGGTGGTGGGAACATATCGTTGCGAATACAAGGTATAACGGGAAATGAGACATCGCTTGATTCACTCACGTCTGATGATTATATAACGCTTGGGTTTTATACGGTGGATGGATGGGGAAACATTTCGATTATAGGAAGCGATACTCACAAATATTATTTTGAACCGTAGAACTTGTTCGAGATCTTATTGTAGAGATAAAGAAAACGCGTTTATCCGCTGAAATTTTATGATCGATATAAGACATTGAACAGACCCCAAAAGAAGAAATCCGAAAGATGTCATAACTTATCCTTTATTATTGGGGGAATATGATTGTCATCGATTACTATACTGAAAACGCGATCGCGTTTTCAGTATAGTGGGATTGTTAGTCTTTTTTTATAACAGATATCTTTATAATTAGGACTTACGCACATCCCACCACGCAATAAATATGAGATAATGTATATATTACCAACGAAAATATTTCACATCTCATGCAGCGCACAAAATGTTCTTTAGAGCTCTACACAAAATTTTTGATTTCAAACCACAAT
>JAZDFH010000015.1:0-3251 GCA_043808035.1 bacterium
TGTGGTTTGAAATCAAAAATTTTGTGTAGAGCTCTAAAGAACATTTTGTGCGCGGCATGAGATGTGAAATATTTTCGTTGGTAATATATACATTATCTCATATTTATTGCGTGGTGGGATGTGCGTAAGTCCTAATAAATATTGCCAATCAATTGTTGTCGTGATTTAATAAAAAAGCAGTTCTTTCGTGAAGGGCTCATAGTAAAGTGGTATTACGCAGCATTCGCATTGCTGAGTCCCGGGTTCGACTCCCGGTGAGTCCACATTGTTGTATTATCGCTACCTACTGGAAGGGATCCTCTTTATGTCCACAGTGAAGGCGGGTGCATCTGAATCCCGGGTTTTCTGCCTTCGCTTTTTATGAGTCTGCTCCGTTGCTTCTTGTGGCAACAGGAGGACAAAAGCGTAGTTATATAACGTTAGTGAATTTCTTCTTAGTGTTTTTAAAGAGTAGAATGAATGTATGAAATACGCGTTGTATGTAACGTCCGAACAGGCATGGAAGGCGATGTTAAAAGAAGTTACATCAGCCAAGAAATCGATTTATATCGAGATGTATATTTTTTTGGACGATACGAAAGGCTTCGAATTTTTCGATGTATTAAAGAGAAAAGCTTCACATGGGGTGTCCGTGAAAATCATCTTTGATTCTTTCGGCAGCGCGGCACTTTCTCAAAAGGACGTCAGTGATCTTAAGGAGAGCGGCATAGAGGTTCTTTTCTTTAGTTATTGGTTTCGGAGAACACATCGGAAAATAATGATCATTGATGAGAGGACGGCTTTTCTCGGAGGTGTGAACATATCCGAGAGTTTTCGATATTGGAACGATTTACAAGTAAAAGTACATGGCGCGTCGGCAAGAATGATTTTGCGTGCATTCGCGAAAACATATCGAGTTTGTGGAGGCACTGGCGCGAAGATTATCGAGCAATATGAACCCCCTTTTTTAAAAAAGACAAAGATGTGGATTGTTGATCATTGGCCGATGCATAAAAAATATTCCCTCAAACATGCTTATAAAGAACATATATTAAAAGCACGAAAAGAGATAAAAATAGTCACTCCATATTTTGCTCCGTCGCGTTGGATGAAGGCATGTCTTCATCAAGCTGTTCTGCGAGGCGTATCGGTTAAAATCCTTGTTCCTCGTTCGGTTGAATACAAGATCTTCACTCGTATCAATTATTATTATATCGGGGAGTGTAATAAATTGGGCATAAAAGTGTATCTTCTGCGCCACATGAATCATGCCAAAGCGATCCTTATTGACAACAAAAAAGGTATAGTTGGCTCACAGAATTTTGATGTCTTATCGTTTGGGTTCAATAATGAAATCAGTGTTTGTTTTGAAAACAAAAAACTGATCAAATTTTTACGAAATATCTTTGATATATGGATAAAAGACGCTGAAGTCTTCAATGGACAAACGTTCAAAATTCGTTGGTACGATTATATCATTGCATTCTTTATTCGAATTTTCGAGCCGATGTTTTATTGATGATCTCGATATAGTGGCGACCTGTATATGCTTTCGTGTATACTATTTTAGAATGTTAGCGAGGGGCAGCGTATGAATCACTTTATTTTTTTATTACCAACATTGAAACATATCGGTATGCTGGGCTATTGGATAGTTCTCCTTATAGCATTTGCTGAATCTTTGGTTTTTATCGGTTCTATCATCCCCGGCGCTCTGCTGGTTGTTTTTTTCGGGTTCCTTGCGGCGCGAGGGGTTTATACACTTGGTGATTTGATTCTTTTCGTTGCGATAGGAGCGATTTTGGGGTATGGAATCAGTTACTATTTAGGCGCGAAGGGGAAACAATATTTTTCCGATAAGAGTAAATTTTTAAAACGTAGTCATTTGGAAAATGGCGAGCAATTTTTTCACCGTCATAGAGAGAAGAGTGTTTTATTGAGTAGATTCGTTGCCCCTATACGTTCGGTAGTGCCATTTGTTGCAGGGACAGAGCGGATGAATGTATGGTCTTTCGTATTTTGGAATATAATCGGTGCGTTTGTTTGGACAATAACGCACCTCTTTATTGGGTATTTTTTTGGCTGTGTCATGAATACGATGGAAATATGGTCGACGCGTGCAGGTTTCTTCTCTTTTCTTTTATTATTACTGTTTTTTTGTATTTGGCTTATCATAAAAAAAGGCAATCGTTTTTTTCGTTTTCTATGGTCACTGCTTCTTTCTATAAAAGAAGCAGTGACTAATAATCCTGATATACGAGTCTTTGCGAAAGACCATCCTATTTTTTGCGGTTTTATTCGGCAGAGAGTACGTAGGGATAGATTCTCGGGTTTACCATTAACATTATTATTGGCAGCCTTTATGTATATTGTTTTCTTATTTTTCGGTATTGTCGAAGGTATTTTTACATCTCATGTCATTATAGGGGCGGATATTAGAATTGCGAATTTACTTTTTGTATTTCGTAATTCGGGATTTATTATGACCTTTTTATGGATAACACTGCTTGCGAAATGGCAAATCGTTGTTGCTATAGCTGTAAGTGTTTCTTCACTTTGTTGGATATGGCATAAAAGATTATATATAGTGCCGTTATGGATAACCATTCTAGGTGCGGGTTTTTTTAATATTTTAGGTAAATTGATTATTCATCGGCCGCGCCCGGAAGTTGCGTACTATATCGAGAATTCTTTTTCTTTCCCGAGTGGACATGCAACAATTGTCGTTGCGTTCTATGGGTTCATTGCGTATATTTTATTTCGTGAAATAAAAAATTGGGAGAAGAAGACGTTTGCTTTATTCATAGCTGCCGTCATCATCTGTGCAGTAGGCTTCAGCCGCTTATACTTGGGCGTCCATTATTTAAGCGACGTATGGGGAGGATATCTTCTTGGATTGTTGTGGCTTATTATTGGCATCAGTATCACTGAATGGTTCGTATTTAGAGGGATGGAAATGCCTCACCGTGTGTTTTCAACAAAGCTTAAGGCCTTTTCTATTTTGATTATTATGCCCTCGCTGATTTTTTATGTGAGTTTTGCCGTTCATTATAACCCTTTACTTTCTTCGCTTCAGACAGATGAAGAACAAGTGATAGAGAATGATCCTCTCGTTCTATTTGAAGAAAATGGTTTATCTCGTTATTCAGAAACATTGGCAGGTGGGCATCAAGAGCCTCTTAGTTTTCTTATTGTTGTTAACGATGATGCTCATTTGATCAGTGATATGGAGAAAGCAGGGTGGTATTTGGCAGACCCATTAGATATTTCTT
>JAZDFH010000016.1:0-4173 GCA_043808035.1 bacterium
AGCAAATAAGTAACTGCTTTGTCAGTATCACCCATTTTTCCGTAAAGAATGGCGATGTTATAGGCAATCTTTGGGTCTTTCGGAGAAAGGGTTTGAGCCCGAAGGAGGGCTTCAATTGCCTGTGGCAGATATGCTTCATCAATGGTTGCGAGTGCGTAAAAGATTTTTGTTCGGGATTTCCAAAAGTTGACATTATTTGGCGACAACCGCAGTGCACGGTCATTTTCCGTGAGGCTATAGACAGCGAGTGTTCCGGCAAGCGTTGCATCTTGAGACTCAAATGCACCGAGAGCAAGTGAGGAAAGAACAACAGCGTATTCATCATGATACAAAGGGATAAACCGATTAAGGTTGACGCTGCGGCGAAGGGGAACATACGCGTTTGCATATTGACCGGAACGGGACAACCGGTAGCCTGTTGCAAATGTTTTGTCCGCGTACCATGTTAACGTTAACAGTATACAGATGATAGTTGACAGGATAAGAGTGAGGAGTAAGAACATGCGTTGAGTTTTTTCGTTTAATTTTAAATTTTTAAATTTAAGTTCAGAATTTTTTTGTTGATACACATATCCTCCCGCAGGAAGCAGGAAAAATAAAAGCTGCGTCACAACAACAGAAAATCCAAAGAAGTTGGTAATAAGAAGCGAAAGCCACCCGGAAAACAACCCAATAATGAAGATATCGGATTGTTTCATTTGAGATCTTATTAAAAATTTAATAAACCAAAAGATAATTGTGCCGATAAGGAATAGATAGCTTCCCAGCCCAAATATTCCCGTTGTTGCCAAAAAGTTGAGGTACTCGTTATGTGCTTTGTTGTACAAAAAATCCCATTCACTGGTTTGATTATGACCAATAGGCTTGTACTGGTAAAAGGCAAATGCAAATGTTTCTGTCCCTGTGCCGATGAGCATATTTTTTGGTGTAGTTTTCCATGCATTCATAGCTGCCTGCCAGACATATTTCCGAATGACTCCTGATTCTGTTCCGCCGGTTTCAAGGACCGGGCCTTGGGTGAGGGGTGCGGGAGTTGTTAGTTCATAGTTCTTAGTTGTTAGTTGATTTTTTAATTCATAAAACGTGATGAAACGATCGAGTTTTGGTATGCCGGTTCCAAAAATAAAAACGAGAATGACAAATATTAAATTCAAGGCTAAGCCTTGAATTATTTTAGAGCGTTGAGACGAGAAAAATAAAACGGTCCAAAACAATATGTCTACAATAGCAAATGCGGCAAGTCCGGAGCGGGAACGGGTAAATAAAAGTGTACAAAAGTATAAAGTATTAAGTATTACGTATAACGTATACTTGATACCTGATACTTTATACTTGATACTCTCGAGCACCCACGCAAGTGGTGCGAGTGCGACGAGGTATGCCGCGAGCCAGTTCGGCTGACCAAGGGTTGAAAATACCCGTGCCTGCACGTCCTGCACCCAGATGTGTTTATCAATGCCCATGTGTTGGAGAACGCCATATATGCTGACAATGGTTGCTGATCCAAGAACAGAAAATAACAGGCGTTTTCCAAATTCTTTTTGTATGTTACTGACGAACGCATAAAAAAGAAGGGCATAACAGAAAATCGATAACATGCCGCCATTAAACCGGCTGTAGTATCCAAACCAGGAAACAGTTGGATCCATAGAAAACAACGTTGAAACAAGTTGAGAAAGAACAAATAAACCTATAGGGATATCAAAAGGTGTACGTGCGACAAAGAGTAGTTTTTGCGCAATCATTTTACTCACCCAAGCAAATGTTATCACCGCAGTTATTCCGTAGGTGAGCATCATTTTGTTGTACTCAAAAAGCTCATAATTTATTGGAGTGAATATGAGAGGAGCAACAATAGCAAGAAGGAGAAAACAGATTTGGATAATGCGGTCGGAAATAAATTCAATACGTTTCATGGGGATTGATTATGACTGTGGAATATTAAATTTGCCTGACGTGCGCTGTCGAACTGGTCCAGAAATAGAAATGATATATCCTTTGTCTTTTTGAATGTCTAACTGTCGAATGTTTACTGACCACAAGGTTCCTTGAAGAGATACTGGGGGATGATTGGTGAGCATATAGAGGTAGTATAGCATGTCTATGCATGCCCGTCATAGATTTTTTGAGGGGTTGATGTGCTACAATAAAAGACATATGAGAGATGACAGAACAGATGTTCCGTATTTTTTATGGGATTATCATTTGACTGGTGCTGACGTCCGTCGGATTCTTGCTGGGAAAAACGAGATCGAGCGGCAATGGATGATGGCGCGGGTGTTGTCGCATGCCCGATATGAAGATGTCTGGAAGTATGTGACGATTGATCAAATTGTCCGTGAATTTCCGAAATTGCGTATGCGTAAGGAAATGACAGAAGCATGGAAACAGGCGTTTACTGCATGGGGATATCATGTATAATCTTGCAACAACACCAATACTGACAGCGTGGCAAAAAGACCTTTTATCCCGTTTTTTTGCAACTCCTATTTCTCATGGATTTTATTTGACCGGCGGGACAGCGTTATCCGCATTTTATTTTGCGCACAGGGAGAGTAAAGATTTTGATTTATTTTCCAGCGGATCATTTGATATGCAACGCATATTATCGACGTGGAACGAAATTGCCGGTAGTGTCGGAGCAATCATATCAGAAAAAGTATCAACGCAAACATATAAAGAACTGTATATTACGCAAAAAACTGGAAGTATGCAACGCATTGATATTGTACGTGAACAACCTGTTCATTTCGGGGAGGTTGCCGTGATTGATGGCATATCAGTGGACAGCATTGAAAATATCGGATCGAATAAGATCACTGCAATATTCAATCGTTTAGAACCGAAAGATTATATTGATTTGTATTATATTACTCATGAAACTCCATGGACATTTGAACAATTGTTTCCATTTGCCCAAAAGAAGGATCTCGGGTTAGATCCGTTCCTTTTTGCCTACAGCCTGTCCAATGTTGCAAAAATTGATGTATGGCCAGTGTTGAGAAAGCCAATTGAGCCAAAGGAAATACAACAGTATTTTGAAGATTTATCCCGAACGGTACTTACTGCAATCAAACCTCATTAAACTGAATAAGTTACAATACATTTGCGACATTTTCCCGTTTGTTTTTCTGTTCCACCCCTGTTTGTCTAAAATACGTGTGATATACTCAATATATGGTCATCCCTTCCGCAAGAATGCATTTATTTTGGTCAAAAGAACCGCAACAACTTGATGCAAATAATGATAAAGCGTACATCATTCATCAGACACTTTCGTTTGGTACGCTTGAAGATATTACATGGCTTCGAACTATCTATTCAATTGAAGAGATTCGCACTGTTTTTGTTTCTCAACCAATCAAAGTCTATACGCCGTCTGCATATGTTTTTTCCAAGCGATTACTAGGAGTTTCCGATGGTGATGCTCCGGCATATCACTATGACAAAACTTTATCTCGACATATTGGATGACGAGCGCAAACGCGTGTTTGCCAAGCTTAAATCGTTTAACGGCACATGGGTACTTGCCGGCGGTACGGCACTCGCATTGCAAATTGGACATAGAAAATCAATAAATTTCGATTTGTTTTCTCCAAAACCTATTTCACTGATGCTGTATCATTCTATATGTGACGTATTTGGTGAGTCACCGGTGAAGCTCGTGCATTCAGAAGATCAGTTGACCATTGCTTTGTCCTCTGGCATCAAACTCACGTTTCTCTATTACTGGTTTCCCTTTCAGTTTCCGACTATTTCTACGGAAAGTATAGCACTTGCTGATATACGCGATATTGCTGCAGATAAAGCATGTGTACTCGGTAAGCGAAATGTGTGGCGGGATTACGTTGATTTGTATGTCATTTTGAAAGATGGATACATGGCAATCAACGATCTCATTGTTGCATCAGAGAAAAAATTCGGGCATGAATTTTCCTCGAAATTATTTTTGGAACAATTAAGTTACACCGATGATATCCATGATACCGCTGTATCATTTGTTTCTCGAACGGAAACAGCTGATGAAATGAAGCGTTTTCTCGAACAAACGGCTATCGCGTACGCACAAAAGGTAATACTTCGATAATCTCCCACAGAGCTTGACACCCCCTTAAAAAAGTTATAGGATACGTTTCTCTCGCCAAATGGCGGAGTAAACCTGCTAAACCTGCC
>JAZDFH010000017.1:0-2484 GCA_043808035.1 bacterium
AGAAATCACATCTTTGCTTCGTTCGTCGCTTTTGTTAAACTTGAGTATACAAGACTTCATGACGGCGTATCGTGGTATGAACAAAAGGCGGTTTATGCCAGAATGGGGACGAGATTTGCGTTGAGTGCGTAAGTCCTAATATAGTCATAATCATAGTTCGCATCAAGCGGTCCGCCACATGACAAACAATGGCTTGATGTCTCCGTTTCGTCCCACGTTTTTCCGCACGCGACACAGACCAACGTATAGAATCTCTCAACTTTTTTATTTTTCGTTTGTTTTTGTTTGTTTGTATTCATATATATTTTCTTTTCTTACATCAAAAAAACCACCTTATGGTGGCTAGTTTTCTGTGTATTATTACGCTCTCAAAAACTAACCACTCTATGGTCTAATAATTGAAATCATAATAATGTTCATTGCTCGACTCATATTTTTAGAACTTGTATTTAAGTGTATAGAGAACGCCTGATATGTCAACCGATAACAATTTTTCGCATCTCCCGTCTACATTCCGTGTAGTCAGGAATAGCGCGCGAGACAAGCTCCCAAAATTTTTTCGAATGATTAAATTCTTGCAAATGACACAGTTCGTGGACAATAACATAATCCGCCAAATGCGACGGTAAAAACAATAACCGATAATTAAAATTCAAATTTCCATCCTCCGAACAACTTCCCCATCGAGATTTTTGGTTTCGTATCGCGATCCTTCTATACGAAAATCCATATTGAGTGTTCAACTGTTCAATACGTTCCTTTATAAACCCCCGCGCCTCTTCTTTGTATTTCTCATATCGTTTCTTGCCTCCCGGTATAGCAGTAAGTTTTCTCATCCTCTTGATCTCTCGTAAAACCCACTCAGCCTTTTCAAAGATGAATCGCTCAATCGCCGTCTCCGTCACCCAGTATGGTCGCGTAACAACAAATCCACCACCATACCGTACCGAAAGCCGCACCCGACGAGCACACGTACTTGTGCGTAACGTGTACTGTATCTCCGTATTATCCAAAATTATACGCTTCTTCATCTGAAATTGATTTCCATTATCGCATAAATCTCTGTTTTCTATATATTCATCGAATCATACGCCCAACAAGAAACAGCTTATCGTTAAAAATAACTCTCTTCAATCCCATCCCCTGGCCCGTTCGACCATAAATTTCACTCCTCCCGTCATATTTTCAACCTCAAGTTTTATCTTTGGATACTTATGGTGAAATACTCGAAAAACCTCATCTGCAAACGCCTGCCCGACAGTAGGAACTTTATCAAAATCAAAAACAACTATCTTAAACTTTTCAAGCCCCGAAAGTACCCTGCGAGCCTGTGAACGAGAAATATGCACACCGCCGACAGTATAAAGTTTTATTCGTATTTCCGTTTTATCAAAACCGTACCCGTCTTCGCCCGCCACATCGGTATATTTCTTAAACACTTCGTTCAAATGCCGATCGGATCCGACAGCTATCTTGAACGATACATGCGTACCTCTCTTTATCTTCTGTACGGTTTTTACAAAAACATCAGGCATCTCATTATCCACAATAAGTTGATATCCGAAACTATCGAGAATAAAAACATCTCCCGCCTTTGAGGTAAAAAAGATTCCTTCACCGGAATGAGATTTCGGCATCGTAGTCGTTTTGCCTTTCAAAATATCCCTGATCGCTTCCAATTCCGAATCAAGCCCGCGCTTTTTCATTACATTACGAAAAACACCGATACCTGAATCTTGAATAGTGAAAGAAAGCATCTTTTTATCAACCGATACTTCCACGCCGATACGAACAGAGCCAGAATGCTCAATCGCATTGTTCAACATTTCTGAAAAAGCGTATGTAAAAATACTCCTCACATTTTCCGGAAGATTTCTTAATGTCGGAAACGTCCGCTCCAATTCGTCGAACACTTTATGTTCTTCAAGTCCTTCATTTTTAAACGCTTTTACATATTGCGGCGGAAATATCTCTTGATGATCTTTCGCATACTCGGGAAGCACATAGAACGCCTTCCTTGTAGAACCGAGCTTAATAAGTTTGTTATCTGCGATAAGTCCTGAAATCAAAAGATTTATATATTGCCGAGAAACATTAAATTGTTCCACCAAATCTTTGGAATACAACTTGCCCTTTTCTTTGGTAATATTCAGTATGTAATCTTTTGTTAGCATGGATCGTAAAGTAATTGTAAAGCAATATATATTTAATTGTCAAGTAATTGTCAACTGCCCCTTTCTAAGGAAACATAAACCAATTACGTTAGGTTAGATCAACAAGATAGTCCTTAAAAAACGTTTCTATCGCACTGATTGTCGCATCTTTCAATCAAAGCGGTTAATAAAAGCACATCCATACCCTTGCTGCATTTTGCCATTGACGATAATCTTTTTCACATACCGTCCGAACGCAGTGGTAAGTAAAAAATTTTATTTACTAATAAATTTTCGATTCCTCCTTATATAACTTTTCCTGACAATTAAA
>JAZDFH010000018.1:0-3095 GCA_043808035.1 bacterium
GCCCAAAGATTTTTCGAATCAAAATTTTTCGCTTCAAGCCATCGAGAAACGCTGTCGTGGCTTAACGGGCTACCTGATGTTTTTGAAAGTTCAACGCCCGAATATCGATTGTGGTTTGAAATCAAAAATTTTGTGTAGAGCCCTAAAGAACATTTTGTGCGCTGCATGAGATGTGAAATATTTTCGTTGGTAATATATACATTATCTCATATTTATTGCGTGGTGGGATGTGCGTAAGTCCTAACAAAAACAAATTATACATGCCCACATGGCAGACCAACCCATTTGGAGATATCTCATCATGACATTGCTCGCCTTTTTCGACGCTAAGAGTCTTTTTTTAGATAATCAAATATAATACTCGAAAAACCATTTTTCGTTACAACCAGATGGTCTAAAATATCAATTCCTATTAACTTACCAGCTTTTACGACCTGTTGTGTCGCCATGATGTCTTGTTCGCTTGGTGTACTAACTCCTGAAGGATGGTTATGCACCAAAATAACTGCTGAAGCGGAAACCTCTATAGCAGGACGAAATACTTCACGAGGGTGTACGGGACTACTATCAACACTACCAATTGATATAACCTCATCATGAATAACCCGATAATGGGCATCAAGATATAATCCCCGTAAATGCTCTTTGAGCAAAGTATGTATATCTTGCACAAAATCATAGACTTGCTCCGCCGTACGAAGAGTTTGCATCTTACGAGTAGTATGAAAATAACGCCGACCAAGTTCAAAACATGCGACAATTTGACATGCCTTTGTCTGCGGGATATCAAGCTGATCCGCAAGTTCCTTCGGATTGGACTGACTTACAAGTGCCTTTTCACCATATTCATGCAAAATACGATTACTCATTACTAATACTTCCTCTTTTCGTGTACCGCAACCAAGCACAATAGCTAAAAGCTCGTTGGCAGTGAGTGTTTGTATGCCATATTTAGTCAATTTCTCACGAGGCTTTTCATCGTCAGGTAAATCACGAACTTTTAAAAAATATTGTTTTTTTGCAACATTCAAAACTAAATCATCATTCCCTTGTATATATGATTGTGTTTCCATTATTGTTTTGCAGTATAACATCTTTCTGTGTCATATTAGATGTTACTAACTTATGAATACCAAAATATTATGTCTCCATTTTGCCACTTGGTGCACAATATGCTACGCTCATTATGCAAACAACTGCAGGATAAAGACTGCCATTATTTGCAAATAAATAGCATACATTATTATAGGAATCCTAAAACTTTCGCATCATATTGAAAAAAACATGCTTTTTCGTGCGTAGTAAAAGCAGCTGGCAACTTTCCCCGTTATGCTTAATACAAATAATACTGTTACGACTGAATTTAGTATTGCCTATAAAATAAAGCATACTTTTTTTATTTATGAATGACATAATTATCAAGATATCATCACTTACAAAAAAATTTGACACCAACACAGCGGTCGATAATATATCCTTCACCGTCAAAAAGGGCGAAATTTTTGCATTTCTTGGTCCAAATGGCGCAGGAAAAACGACTACTATTAAAATGCTTACCACTCTTCTTCGTCCCACTAGCGGTACGATTATAATAGACGGCATCAATGTTGTTGAATATCCAAATCTAGCACGACGAGCTTTTGGTATCGTTTTTCAAGATCCCAGTCTGGACGGAGAACTCACCGTATACGAAAATATGAAATTCCATGCCGTTCTCTACGGCATACCGAAAGAAGTATATTGCGAGAGAATACCATACCTTCTTCAATTGGTAGAACTCGAAGATCGCAAAAATAGATTTGTAAAAAATTTTTCAGGAGGAATGAAACGTCGATTAGAAATAGCCCGTGGACTTCTTCATCATCCCAAAATATTGTTCCTGGACGAACCAACATTGGGGCTTGATCCACAGACACGAAACCATATATGGAATTATGTCAAAAAACTCAATGAAAAAGAAAATCTTACGGTGTTTCTAACCACGCATTATATGGAAGAAGCTGATCGTATGGCGCATCAAATCGCAATCATCGATGACGGCAAGATCATCACACAAGGCACTTCTCAAGAATTAAAAGATAGAACACATACCACATCTCTTGAAGACGCATTTTTGAAATTAACAGGGAGACAAATACGATCTGAACAAGCAAACACTGGCGAAACAATGCGCCTGAAACGAAAAATAAGAAATTAAATACTGTTATCTAATATGAAGACAATATACATATTATGGTTGCGCCAATTGAAACGATACAGTCGATCAAAAGTGTTGGTATTCTCTTCACTCGCACAACCATTGCTTTTTTTGATTGCACTTGGATTCGGTTTTGGACCAATTTATGCACAAGCAGGCGAAGGAAACTATATTCAGTTTCTTGTCCCCGGTATTATTGCAACCAGCATACTTTTTACTTCAATTTTTACCGGTATCGAAATTATATGGGATAAACAATTTGGTTTCTTAAAGGAGACTCTTGTCGCTCCCGTTTCACGTTTTCATATCATGCTCGGCAGAACGTTAGGGGGAGCAACAGTAGCTACTATACAAGGAACGATTGTTCTATTTTTATCAATGACAATCGGCTTTCGTCCAACTTCAATGTTTATGGTTATTCCAGCACTGATATTTATGGGATTGACTGCCGTGCTTTTTTCAGCATTTGGAACCGCAATCGCTTGTAACATGAATGATATGGAAGCCTTCCCTCTCATCATGAATTTTCTCGTAATGCCACTTGTTTTTTTGTCTGGCGCACTATTCCCTACAGAATCGCTCCCCACCGTACTGCGTGTAGTTACAAAAATGAATCCTCTCTCGTATGGTATTGATGGTATTCGCGCCACACTTACAGGATTACCCCTATCTTCATTATTGACCGATATTTTTGTACTCTCGTTGATCGCTGCAACGTTTATCGCAATTGGTGCATATTGTTTTTCCAAGATAGAAGCTTAGAGCCTATCCCAATAGTCCACACTGTGCCGCGATGATATATGAACACACGAGGCATATCTGCGCCTGATAATTCTTTGCCTTTTTACACCACCGAATAAGTATTCCTCTGAACCGATTCATCCACGAGTGCGTACGT
>JAZDFH010000019.1:0-8671 GCA_043808035.1 bacterium
CCTGTCTTGAGTACGAAAAAGATGGCATTCATGGCATCACGATCGGGAACTCTTGGGCGAGTCATGCCAAGAGGGTGTTTTGGAGGTTGATGTCGAGGGATAATAGGTTCTATTTCATTCCAGAGAGCGTCTGGGATTATATAGTCTTTGCGAACATGTTTCTTCTTTGTTTTCATTCATATAGTATAACATGTATTGGGATAGGCTCTAAATAGAACTTGGGGAAACTTTCTAAAAATGGGAAAATAGCCTTCCCTTCATTAGTGAGTACTTCTTGGCGCATAATTGAATTTTGGTATAGAAAAAACAAGCGCGACAAGTTTTCTTGTCCGCGGTTTTATTTCTGTTGCCTGAACTTTTTCGAGTATTTTTTTGACTGTTTCTTTTCCATAATACGCAACAATCCATTGCCAGTGTTGTAAATTTCCGTAATTGATGGTGTTTAGGATGATTGTTTTTTTATTTTTTTCGAGATCAAGCAGATTAAAATCATAAGACCACAGTATTGGCTTGAAAAAATCGGGTAGTTTTGTTGCGATTATTCCTTCCATTATTATTTATATAATAGCACATTTTTCTTTATTATTCTATGTATTTTGTGCCGAGCATTATACACAAAACCCCCGGCTGGATGCCGGGGGGTCAAGTTGCTTTTTATACTTCCAATATCTCTATTCGTGCCTTTTGGACACCGAATTTGAGTGCTTCTTCGGTTGTGGAAAACCAGATGTCGACTCTGTCACTGAACCGCTGATGCATTCTGTCTTCTACGATGAATATGGTTTCACCGAAGTATTCGGGAATGCGGACCTTTGCGCCGAAGGGTAGCCAGTTAGCGGCGATTATTCCTTCTCGGACATGTGATCCTGAAGCGGTAATGAACGGAGTGCTGTCGGTCTCTTCTTCCCGGCTCGAGTAACCGGTAACGGTCACGAGAGCGATTTGTTCAGCAGGAGAAGACACAGGGTTTTGATTGATGAGAGCGCTTGAATCGCTGCTAACATCAGTATAGTTGTAATTTCGATGCTCGACTGCTCCCTGTATGATACCGACTTTTAAGATTCCAACCACTATGAGAAGAAGCGGAAACATTTTCCATGTACTCATTTGGTTCTATGTAACAAAAAACATCCTACTATCGGATGTTCTGTCACTGGTGACAAGTATAGCAGAAGCGTTGTTGTATGGCAATCTGATTATACACAGGGAAACTTGACAAATAATGTTAAGTATATATAATAAATTCCTTTTATTATATATTAGTTTCGCCATTTGGGAATGGAGATGGTGTTTTATTTTTTATTCATGAGGCGATTTTTTAATGATGGTGTTACAATAGAATGCAATGGAAGAATACTATACTCAAGGTATTGTTATAACAAGGGCTTGGGCAGGTGAGCGCGATGCGACCGTTATTGCGTATACTGAAATGTTTGGTAAAATCCGCGCGAAAGTGTGTGGAGTACAAAAGTTGACTTCAAAATTATCGGGGCATTTGGTCCCGGGGATCTTTGCGGATTTACGAATCGTTGAACGTAAGAATGGAGGTTTTCAAATTGTTGAAAGTTTTTCACAAGGATGTAAAAGTACAATTACAGCGGAAATATTTTCTTTTTTACATGTGATTAACACAATTGTGCCACTTGAAGAAAGGGATGAGCGGGTATGGAAATTATTGACAATGGTTATGCAGGAAGGGATATATCCTACAAAAGTATATCGTCCTCTTTTAACGGTCCTTGGATTCGGTCCTGATCACGCGACGTGTTCATGGTGCAATGGATTTAAAGTGCGTTATTTTATCCCGCAAGATGTAGTTTTCTTATGCGGTTCATGTTTTAATAGAGAGAAGGAAACACATGGAGAAGCAATCACGTTTTAAGTTTAAATACGTATTTTTGTTGTTCGTACTGCTTATCGGCGGGTTGTTTGCGGGGGGATGGTATATGTACAAACTTTCTTCGGAACAAAGTATTTTACTTGATGCTGTGATTGGGCAGGACATGGTATATGCAGGTGAACCGTTCGATTTGAAAGTCAGATTCGGGAACGATTCAAAGAGTGCTGTGAACAATGTAGAAATAGCGATTCGAGTTCCGAACGGACTTGTGGTTTTGGATAGTGAAAAACAATTGGTGGTGAATCGAGATTTGGGAGATATCGCCATCGGTGGTATGCGTGAAGAGACATTTGAGTTGATGGCCTTGCCATCGGCGTCGGGTTCGTCGCAGAAAGTGACAATCAGCGCAACATATCTACCCGGTCCGCTTTCGTCACGGTTCGAGAAGACAATGGAGATTGATATGCCTGTAGCACAGACAGGATTTAAGGTTGCGGTCACCGCCCCTGAAGAGGTGTTTTCCGGAGAAGATTTTTCTATTGAGACAACATATGAACGTATTGAAGGTGAAATATTGAAAACAAAGAAAGATGTTTTTTTAAATGTACGATTACAACTTCTTTTACCTGATCAATTCACTAAAAAGGAGGCATCGCCTGCTATTGATGTTGGGGCGTATCAATGGGGTATCGGGACACTTGCGAACGGAAACGACGGGATGACGACTTTGAGTGGGAATGTGAGTTTGCAGGACAACCAAGTGTTCGATGTAACGGCGCAGCTGGTTGCTGATCTTTTTGGGCAAACATATGTGGTTGCCGAAGATACAACTCATGTTTTGATCAAACAATCACCTCTTGGTTTTCAGATACTCTTGAATGATGATGGTGCTTTAGGTTGTGTCCCCGGTGAGACACTTTTTTATACACTCTACTATGTGAATAATACTGATATTTCATTCAGAGATACTGTGATAACCGCGACGCTTGATGGAGAGATGTTTGATATGGGAACGCTCGATACGAAGAGTTATAAACCGAGAATAAATACATCTCGGAAGGAGATCGCGTGGGATAGTGTTTCTGTTGATGCGTTAAAGGAAATCGAACCGGAGGAGACGGGAACGGTTGAGTTTTCTATCAATTTGCGGAATACATATCCGATCCGTAGATTGAATGATAAGAATTTTGTTGTTGCGCTTAATGCGAGAATCGAGTCTCCAAGTGTCCCCGAGTTTCTGACAGTTTCAGAAATGGTAAATACTGCGAAAAAAGAGACAAAAGTGAAAGGGCAACTTATTGTTGAGGCGAACGGATATTTCAGAGACGCTGTTGCGGGAATATTGAACGATGGACCGTTTCCTCCGAAAGTTGGTCAATCAACGCAATATACTATTCATTGGACGCTCAAGAATTATGGAACGGATGTGAAAGATATTGTAGTTAAAGCGTCCTTGGAAGATGGAGTTGTTGTTACGGGGGTTGCGAAAAGTAACACTGATACTGTCCCTGAATTTAATACGGAGAGTGGTGAGATAACATGGAAGATTGATCGCCTCCTTGCGACAACCGGAGTTATCAGTGAAAAACCGGAGGCATTTTTTCAGATACAAGCAGTTCCGCGACCGGAATATGTAGGGAAAGATATGTTGTTATTGAGTGCTACCAATGTAACGGCTGTTGATGAGTTTACGGATACGGAAATCCAATCAACGAGTCCGCCCGTTACAACTCTTTTTCCGGCCGATAAGACAACAAATGGAGAAGAAGGGATTGTACAGTAAGGAAATCATATGATGCGAATGAGGCTATGATACAAAACCTAAAGGTTTAGAATCAACATTGTTATACTGTGATTGATATCGTACTATTGTAGTTATGGAATGTAAAAGTAAGAAAAATTGAACATATGAGTACTATGAAAAAAGATTATGAAAAAATGGAAAAAATTGTAAGTCTTTCAAGACGGAGAGGATTTATTTTTCCAGGGAGTGAACTGTATGGTGGATTACAAAATTCATGGGATTATGGTCCTCTTGGGACGGAAGTGAAGAATAATATCAAACAAGAATGGTGGAAGAGGTTTGTTCATGGTCGTTCAGATATGGTTGGTCTTGATGCCGCGTTATTTATGAATCCGCGAGTGTGGGAAGCTTCTGGTCATGTATCGGGGTTTACCGATCCTCTCGTTGAGGATAAAAAGACACATATTCGGTATAGAGCTGATCACTTATTGGAGGAAAACGGGATTGATTCAAAAGGGCTTTCATTAAAGCAGATGGCATTGATTATTCAAACAAAAGGGATCATGAGTCCTGATGGGAATGAATTAACCGAACCTCGTCAGTTCAATCTTATGTTTAGGACACATATCGGGCCTGTCGAGGATGATGGGACCATTGTGTATATGCGTCCCGAGACAGCACAGGGGATTTTTGTTAACTTCCCGAATATTGTACAGACAACACGTAAACGACTGCCATTTGGTATTGCGCAGATTGGTAAGGCGTTTCGTAATGAAATTACTCCGGGGAATTTCATTTTCCGTATGCGTGAATTTGAGCAGATGGAGATAGAATATTTTATACCGGCGCCGGAGAATGATGATGAATGGCAAAAATATTTTGATGAATGGGTGACGGAAATCCGTTCATGGTTACAGCATTTGGGAGTTGATTTGGCGAATACTTTTGAGTTGGATGTGCCGAAAGAAGAGCTTGCTCATTATTCGAAGAAAACAATTGATTTTGAATATGACTTTCCGTTTGGGAGGGATGAGTTATATGGACTTGCGTACAGAGGAGATTTTGACTTAAAGAATCATGAAACTGCTTCTGGAGAAAATACGAAATATCGTGATCCGGTAGCTGGTACAGAATTTTGGCCACACGTTATCGAGCCTTCGATGGGGGTTGATCGAACAGTGCTTGCGGTATTGTGTTCTGCGTACTGTGAAGAGGAAGTCCCGACTTCAGAAGAAGGTGAAACGGCAACTCGCGTTGTTATGAAATTTCCGAAATGGTTGGCACCTGTTAAAGTCGCAATCTTGCCATTGTCGAAAAAAGAAGAATTGGTAGCGGTTGCTCAAAATATAGCAGACGACCTTCGCACGTCTTTTGTTACGGAATATGATGAAACGCAGAGTATCGGGAAACGGTATCGTCGGCAAGACGAAATTGGAACACCATATTGTGTAACAATTGATTTTGAAACATTGGAAGACAAGGCGGTGACAGTACGAGAGCGTGACACAATGCGGCAGGAGAGGATACAGATAACAAATTTAAAAGAATATATACATAATGGATTATATAAAGAAAACACTTAAAAATGGTTTACGAGTAATTATCGTTCCGATGAAGGATAGTTTGACCGCAACGGTACGGGTTTTTGTTGGCGCGGGATCGGAGTATGAAACGAAAAATATTAATGGAATATCTCATTTTTTGGAACATATGTGTTTTAAAGGGACTACGAATAGACCGCAACCAATAACTATCGCGAAAGAACTTGATTCGATTGGAGCTGCGTACAATGCTGGGACGGGCCGAGATATGACGAGTTATTACGCAAAGGCGGCGAGTAGACATTTTGGTAAGATATCTGACATTGTTGCTGATTTGTATCTCAACCCGTTATTTGATACTACTGAGATTGATAAAGAGAGGGGTGTTATTGTTGAAGAAATAAATATGTATCAGGATACACCGATTCAACGGATAGACGATGTTCTTATGAGATGTATGTATGGTGATCAACCGGCAGGATGGGATATTTTGGGTCCAAAGGATGTTATTGGTAAAATTACGAAGGATGATTTTATTGCGTATCGTAGTAAACATTACGTTGCAAAAAATACCGTACTTGTTATTGCCGGTAACGTAAGTGAAGAGCAAGGGACTGAAATGGCGGAAAAATATTTTTCATCAATGTCTGCAACCGATGTAACCCCGAAGGAAAGAACGAATGATATGCAGGAGAAGCCAAATATTTTACTCGAAGAAAAGGATTCGGATCAATCGCATCTGATGCTTGGATTTCGAGCGTATCCGGTAGGAGATGAACGAAGGTGGGCATTGAGTGTTCTCTCTACTGCTCTTGGTGGAGGCATGAGCTCTCGGTTGTTTCAGCGAGTGCGTACAGAGCTCGGAGCGGCATATTATATAGGAAGTATGGCGGAAAGTAGCATTGATAAGGGGTGTTTCGCTATTGCCGCGGGAGTAAACAATGAAAAGTTGTCTGTCGTAGTGCAGGCTATTGTTGATGAGTGTAAAAAAATAGTGGATGAACCTTTATCGGAAGAAGAATTACAAGCAACAATAGAACATATTATCGGATCATTTACGGTGAATCTCGAGACATCAGAGTCGTTGGCACGATATTATGGATTCCAGGAGATGATTAGTGGGAAGATACAGACACCTGAAGAAAAAATGGAGCGGTATAAGAATGTTACTGCAATAGATGTCCAGAAAGTGGCACAAGATATTTTTCAGAACAAAAAACTTAATATCGCGCTTATCGGTCCAAAGCAAGACAGTGACTCATTGCAACAGTGTGCTTTAGTAGAGTAGAATGTAACCAATGGACCGCCTTTCTGTTGAAATTTCGTGGACAAGCCTGTGGCGAATTTTGCTTATGGGTGTTTTTGTTGTTTCGCTCTATTTGATGCGAGAAGCTATTATTGCAGTACTTTTGGCGATTTTTATTTCTATCGCGTTGGATAGTCTTGTGCAGCGTCTTGTTAAGTGGCATATTCCACGACCTTTGGGAACGGTTTTGGTTTTCGTTACCGTATTGTCAATCGCGATTATGTTGTTATCATACGCTGTACCGATCGTGATAGTTGAACTTAGAGGAATATTTCAAAGTTTTGGAAGTACCGCAGCGCAGATTTTTAATTTTGATTCGGCATTACAAGTTCGTATTATTGATGTGATTACCATGAATTTGGATAAAGTAACTAATTTTCTTCGATCAGGAGATCTTTCGTTATTCGAAATAGTACAGAAAGTTATGGGTGGAGCATCCTTTGTGTTCGCGGTTCTTGTATTATCGTTTTACCTTACGGCAAGCCAAGATGGGGTGGCCCGTTTTTTACGGGCGATATTTCCAGTCAACCTTGAGGATAAGGTCTTGAGTATTTATTACCGATCAAAAAGGAAGATAGAATATTGGGTTAGAGCCAGACTTATCTTAGGAGTCGTCGTTGGGATTATGGTATTTTTAGGTTTGTGGTTTGGAGGAATACGTTATAGTCTTTTAATTGCTTTTATCGCAGGAATTTTTGAGCTTGTTCCTATTATCGGTCCTATTTTAGCGGGGGCTATTGGTGTTATCGTTGCGATTGCTCAATCACCGAGTCTTGGTATTTTTACTTTATTGCTTTTTTTAGGTGTAGAGCAAATTGAAAATCACGTTTTGGTTCCTCTTGTTGTGCGAAAAGCGATTGATATGCACCCGGTTGTTATTTTGGTTGCGCTCCTTGGCGGTTACCAAATTGGCGGTATCACTGGGATGCTTCTTTCTGCCCCTGCCGCTATCGTTCTTCAAGAACTCATTGATGATTGGATGGAAACAAAATCACGAGACAGAGCGGCGATGCAAGAAGGGAAATAAGGAAGAGAATTCAAAATTAAAAACTAAAAAGTCAAAAATCGATATCTTACAAATGCCAAATTACAAAATCCACCCGCCCGAACGGCTGACTCGTTTAGTCGGGCAGGAATATCAAATGAATATTAAATAACTTAATGCCAAAATGGTGTACTATATTTTTTTTGACATTATGATTTTGTCATTCATTTGTAATTGGGATTTTGAGATTTGTAATTTTTATCTGATAATATAAACCATATTAAACATTAATCATGAGCACTAAAGAAAAACCAATCTATATAACAACAACCCTAGCGTATGTGAATGCGTCACCACATATCGGATTTGCGCTTGAGATTATACAAGCAGATGTGATCGCGCGATATTATCAAGAAAAAGGGTATGATGTTTTTTTTAACACTGGGACAGACGAACATGGATTAAAGATCTATCGCAAAGCGCAGGATGCAGGTAAGGACATACAAGTATACGTTGATGAATATGCGGCTCAATTTAACAAATTAAAAGAGGCGTTGAACGTGAGTTATAACAATTTTATTCGGACGACTGATGAGCATCATATCAAAGCTGCGCAGGAATTTTGGCTTCGATGCAAAAAAAGCGGAGATATAGAAAAAAGAATATACAAAGCCAAGTATTGTGTTGGATGTGAGTTGGAAAAAACTGATTCTGAATTAGAGAATGGCAAATGTCCATTACATCCCAATCAAGATATAGAAAACATTGAAGAGGAGAATTACTTTTTTAAATTTTCGAAATATGGAAAACGATTGTTGAAATTATACGAAGAAAATCCAGACTTTGTTGTTCCTGAGACTCGAATGAATGAGATAAAGGCATTTGTCGAAGGAGGACTGGAAGACTTTAGTATATCACGATTGAAAACAAAAATGCCGTGGGGAGTTTCCGTACCTGATGACGATGACCATGTTATGTATGTATGGTTTGACGCGTTAGTGAATTATATCGCGGCTATTGGGTGGCCTGATGATGTGGATAAATTTAAACACTATTGGTCTGTTATTCAATGCGCGGGGAAAGATAACCTCCGTCAACAATCCGCGATGTGGCAGGCGATGCTTATGTCGGCAGGTTTACCACCATCAAAGCAAATACTGATTCACGGTTTTATCAATGTTAACGGACAAAAGATGAGTAAAAGCTTGGGTAATGTAGTGAATCCTTTTGACGTTGTCGATGCGTTCGGGACAGA
>JAZDFH010000020.1:0-5071 GCA_043808035.1 bacterium
GCCCAAGAGTTCCCGATCGTGATGCCATGAATGCCATCTTTTTCGTACTCAAGACAGGGTGTCAGTGGAATGCTTTGAACGAGACAGGCATCTGTTCCTCAAGTTCAGCCCATCGAAGGTTTCAAGAATGGACAGAGAAAGAAGTGTTCAAAAAGATAGAGAAAAAGATGCTTGAAAAGTACGACGACCTGAAAGGCATCGATTGGAGTTTCTGCAGCACCGACGGAGCAATGACGAAAGCTCCTCTGGGTGGGGAAAAAAATAGGCAGAAATCCCACTGATAGAGCCAAATTAGGAACAAAACGCAGTTTGACTACGGACAAAAATGGCATACCGCTCTCGTGTTTGATTGCGGGCGCGAACAAGAACGATTTCAAAATGCTTCGAGAGACTCTGAAGCCACTCAGAACGAAGTCCAGACATGATCGCGGCATGTGCTTAGACAAGGGATACGACTGCGCGGAAGTTCGATCTATCCTGACTGAGTTTGGATGGATGCCTCACATACGAACTCGTGGCGAAGAAAAATTGAACAAGGAGACGAAAAGAGAAACGCCAAAACGATGGGTGGTTGAACGTACGCACTCGTGGATGAATCGGTTCAGAGGAATACTTATTCGGTGGTGTAAAAAGGCAAAGAATTATCAGGCGCAGATATGCCTCGTGTGTTCATATATCATTGCGGCACAGTGTGGACTATTGGGATAGGCTCTAAGTCTACTTCGATGGATTTTCCAACAGTATCAGGAAAAATTGTAATTTCTTCCTGAAAATTAACTTTCTGTATATACCGGTTATCTGCTTGGATAAACCATCTACCACTACCATATCTGTTCCATAAATCTCCTGAGAAACAATACCATGGGTTGTTGTCAGAATCATAGGCAACGTCATTAACTTTCAAAAGAATGCCTTTTCGTAAAATCATGGTTCTTCCCCATATATCCCGTACCGTGCGAGCATTCACTCGTGGTTCGGTATACACCTTTAGTCCGGTTTCCTTCACTTTGATATATGTTCCATTCGGAAATATCTCTCCAAGATTACAAGAAGTATTTCTATCACCCTTCGTCACTGGAAGAAGTTTTTGAGGGGTACCATCACTGGCTAAAACATACACATAGAGTTTATGTGATGTACTTATCAGTTCCTCCGACAGATACCATGTAAAGCCGTGCGATTTGTCGGCAAATGGTAAATCAGGACGGAACTTGTCTGCGGTAATTTCAGCAACCTTCTGTGATAACACGCTGTCAGCCGGATAATCCAACCAGATACCTACTTTCAACGGAGTATCAGAATTACTGTTCTTGACCCACCCCCAGGTTTCACCGCAATGGACTTCATCATGGTACCCGATAACGGTATTTGACTCCCCGACAGATGCGGAGTGAACACAAGTGACTGTTACTCCTATCATGGTTAGACAAGCAACAACAAAAAATAATTTTTTTTGCATACATTTTTTGTCGAAACAGCATTAGTAATACACTAAGACTGCAACAACGGTTAATTATTAAAGTTCTACTTCTTTATATGACACAAAAACCAAGCCTACGTCAATGGCACAATAATACTGAAGACTGATTATTAAGACTCAATCTTTTTCACCAAGCCCTTTTCTCGTCTTTTGAAGTGGGTATGACAAACGGTATGCCTCATCTCATCATCATGTAAAAACTGCTCATAGAGCTCAATAACTCCCTTATTACGGTGAGACGCGCGAACAGACTTTCCTCCATCACTTTGATATAATCCATTAGCTCTTGCTTGACGGATAGTGTCATTGACCGGAATCGGCTGACCTCCGCCACCAATGCATCCTCCACGACATGCCATAACTTCAACATAAGTATATTTTTCAGGGTCTTGTTTTAGCTCATCTAAAATCTTCTTTGCGTTTTCCATCCCATTAACGGCAACTACTTTAAGCAACATATCCCCAATAGACACTTCTGCGTATTTTGTATGGTTAAATTGATGCAACGGTTTAAATTCGAGTGTAGCAAGCTCTATGCCTGTTATTTCATGATATGCGGTACGGAGCGCCGCTTCCAATACTCCCCCGCTTGAACCAAAAATTTCTCCTGCACCCGAAGGGCTCGCCAATAATTCTTTTCCGGTTTCATCCGCTTCAATTTGAGCAAAATCAACTTCAAAGGCTTTTAAAAGTTTCGCAAATTCTCGAACAGTTAAAACGTGATCAACCGGCTGGACTCCATTGATAAATAGTTCTTCTCTTAGAATTTCAAATTTTTTCGCCGTACAAGGCATCACTGAAACAACAATGACATCCTGCTGATCAACTTTTTCTTTCTGTGCCCAATATGTTTTAATAAGTCCTCCAAGAATGATCTGTGGTGATCGTACTGTTGTAAGATATGGGATAAGACTCGGTTCATACGTTTCGACATATTTCACCCATGCAGGGCAACAAGAGGAGAACATTACCGTAGTATCGTTATTCTTTACTTTTTCAATCAACTCCCTGACTTCTTCAATAACCGTCACGTCAGCGGCAAAACTGGTATCAAATACCTTGTATGCATTAATTTTTTTAAGCGCTGAAAATATTTTGTCCGTAACATTTGTGCCCAAAGGTAAACCGAATTCTTCCCCCAAACTTGTCCTTACTGCGGGAGCAAACTGAAAAACAACTTTTTTCTTTGAGTGTATAAGCAAGTCCTGAACCTTTTGGTAATCTTCAACTTCCGAAAGTGCCCCAACGGGACAATGAATAATACATTGGCCACAATAAAGACAGTCTTGCGTCTCTTCAGGTGAAGGACAAATTTCAAAATTATACTCTCCCTCCTCTGTACTCAGAAATCCACCTTTCGTCTGTTTTGCGCATACTTCCAGACAGTTTTCGCAATTAATACATTTGCTTTGATCAAGGAGAATCGATGGTCCAAACTGATATTGAGAACATCCTTTTTTTCTATCACTATAGGTTTCTTCTGTCTGCATCTCTTTACGATATCGCTGCGCTAAATCATATAATTTACAACTTGTTTTTCTTTTACACGTTTCACATTTCCCTTTATGCTGTGCAAAAAGTAATTCAAAATTCGTTTTTAAGACATTTTTCAATAATGGTGTATCAGTATAAACTTTCATGTCCGGCTGAGCGATCAAGGAGCATGATGTTCGTAAATTTTTGTCTCCTTCAACCTCAACAAGACACAATCGGCAGCTTTCATGTGCGATCAAATCACAATGGAAACACAGTGCGGGAATATAAATATTTTCTCTCTTAGCTATCGTTAAAATTGTCTCATTCTCCTCTGCAAAGCATGCTTTATCGTTAATATATACGGTAAAATTAGCCATTTTTTATCACTTTCGAAATTAATGTTCTATACGGTGTCGCCATACTCCGACCGAGTGGGCAAAATGATGTCTTTTCCAAAGATAAAAAAATGTTATCCATTTTTTTATAATCAATGTTGTTATTTTTTGTCATTTCCAATATACGCATTGATCCTTCTCGACACGGCGTACATTTATCACAATTTTCTTGAGCAAAAAATGTTGCCCAAAATTCCATCAATTTGAATACATCTGTCTTTTCTTTATCAAACACAACAATAGATGCAGCTCCACATTTCGGTATATTTAATTCATCCGGTAAAAAGATAGCACCGGAGGCTCCTCCGCCGATCTGTACGAAAAAATCAGACGTCGGCCAATTATCGGTTTCTATAAGAATATTTTTAACAGTATCGTATTCACGAAACTCAAATACTCCTTTATTTTTTACATCGCCGGAAATAGAGAAAAATATTTTATGAGAGTATGTATCGTTATGAATTTGATAAACTCTATAAAATGTTTCGATATTGTTAATTAATGTCGGATAATTATACAATCCCGATTCAGCAGGATACGGAGGTTTTGATCGAGGCTCATCTCTCTTGCCTTCGATATGAGATATAAGTGCTGTTTCTTCTCCTGCGATGTATCGTGCTGTTTTGCGAAAATACGTTATTGGGAACCCTTGACTTAATTTCTCCAAACTTTCTTTGTACCGATCGTAGTAATCATGATTCAGATAGATAATAGCTTCGGCGTTCGGAAATGTTTTTAACGCTATTTTTATCCCTTCAATAAACTCTTCAGAGTGATGTTTAAGGACATATTCATCTTTAAAAACATATGGTTCTCCTTCCGAACCATTTGCAATAACGTAGACTTTTTTATCTCCTGCCTGCTGCTTGACCGCCCGCCACTTCATCCATGTCGGGAAACACGCTCCTCCACATCCAACCAATTGAGCATCTTTTAATTTTGCAATTATATCCTGTGATTCTGTCATATTTTACCGTAATCGTAATAATATATTCTTTTGTACAACAATCGCTATCGCACTACCGATACAAGCTGTATACACCTGAAACATTCCCATCGACATCGCAAAAATTTCCGGCAATATGCCAAGTTTTATCATAATCATAGCGGCGCTATACAATACTATCACTTTACCGATAACAGCAACCCCAAAAGAAAGGCTTGTATTCACTTTTTGTGATAAATATAAATATTTTATTAGGAATACCAATGCAATAT
Source organism: bacterium (assembly GCA_043808035.1). Lineage (GTDB taxonomy): Bacteria > Patescibacteriota > Minisyncoccia > UBA6257 > Colwellbacteraceae > JAZDFH01. The sequence continues at coordinate 4,570 of JAZDFH010000020.1, forward strand.
TTCCAAGCCAAATAAAAGGAATCATATAGAATAAAAATGGTGTAAACGTTCCAAAAATTAACCCACGGCATAAAACCGCAATACTTGGCAGTAATGCGACCGGTAAAATTTTACGGTTTTTTAAATTTAATGCGCTTAAAACCAAAAAGACATTCACAAATGAACCAACAATGAACTGTGGATGTCCAATAAAAAACGGCAGCAAAAAAGCAGCCATTGAATAAACCAGACACTCAACAACCGCCCGTATTTTTTTTGCCTGCATTTCTTGTAATGCAAAAATTTCTGTCAAAAAAGCCATTCTATGATTTTTATATATAAACCAAGTTTATATTATCATAGCATCTCAAAAATGAAAAAGCCTAGTCTTGTCCAACACACAAGTAGCCTGAAATAAAAACCCATTCCAACACAAAAAGGAGCTGAAAGCTCCTTTTTGCTGGGTGATTATCATACCATGAGTATTAATGACAATAACAATGAACGATAATCACATTACGAG
>JAZDFH010000021.1:0-3253 GCA_043808035.1 bacterium
GCAGAAAATGTCGGCAGCAGTTCCTTGAATTCTTTGGAATTTAATCCGGTTAGAGACAGCATTAGCCGTTCATTTTTGAAAATACGGTTGATACTCATCATATTTGTTTTAGCTTATTTTATTTTATTAAAATCTTACATATACATTTTAACATTTGTTGCTATTTGGCAACAGGTCTATTATCTCATATTTATTGCGTGGTGGGATGTGCGTAAGTCCTATAATTATTGAACGTGGGTGAATCTTCTTGAATCTCTTCTCTCTTCCATATCGCTCTCTAAGTAAAAAGTAGTTTGTGCCGCATCATTAAATTATTTTATTATAGCTCTTTTGATTTTTTGTATACAACTCTACTCTCTATTCGTTATAGTCTCTTCATAATCAAAACACTTTCGACATGAGGTGTTTGTGGATACAAATCAAATAAACGCCAATTACTGACAGTATATACCTTCTTTAGCTCTTTAAAGTCTCTTGCTTGAGTCTCCGGGTTACACGAAACATATACGAAATGTTCTGGCGCAAAAGTACATATTTGCCGTAGAACTTTTGGATGCATACCACTACGAGGAGGATCAACCACGACTGTTTCCGCCGTACTCAGTATAGACTCTAAATTATGACTTTCAGCGGCAGTAGCATACGTAGCACGTATATTTTTAATCCCATTGCGTTGTGCGTTTTCATCGATCGCATGTGCTGCGGATTCATCAATCTCAAGTCCAATCACCTCCTTCATAAAAGGAGCCAAAGCAAGACCAATCGTACCAACGCCTGCATAAAGATCAACCAATAAACCGTTCCCGTCCATATGAGATGTAACCCATTCAATAAGGTATTCAAAGGCTGAAGGGTTAACCTGAAAAAAATTTTCATGGTGATACTGTAACAAATTTCCTCCTATCATTTCTGTGAGATACGTCCTGCCTTCCGTATATAATGTATGTGTAATTTTTGCTGCCGGTGATAACGGATCTGAATAAACGACACTCCACCCGATAAATGTTTTATTTATCATCTGTTTCGGTATAATTACCTCATTCTTTACATACAGCGTACCAATACATTTATCTTCCGTATAACTATATCTCACTACAAGATTTTTGAGATCATCGATTGTAACGCGTTGATCTTGTATGATTGAAATAATACGATTTGCTTCCTGATTTATTTTTTCATGAGCAAGCGCACATTGTGATAGAAACCAATAATCATGAAACCTATGCCGTTTATGAAGCGCAAGGGAAAGTTTTCCATTTTGGTCATTCGCTATACTGAATTCCATTTTATTACGATAAAACCAATTCGCAGGAGAAGGTACGATTTCTACCGTGTCTAATGGAATAGAACCTGCCTCTCTAGTAAACACTTCTTTTACGAAAGACTTTTTGAGTATCAGTTGTTCTTCTTCGGGTATAATCTGCCATGGTCCACAACTTGAAAAATGTTCATCACGTGCAATTCGTCGCACAGGAGATTCTTTTTTCACCGCAATAACAGCAGCTGTACTTTTATTCCTTCTCACTCTTGTCGGTCGCACTAATAAAATTTCCCCTGGTAACACGCCATAAACTCGCACTTTCTTCCCTTGATAGACCCCCTCTCCTTCACCGCTGGAGATGATCTTGGTTATTGTAATTTCAAATTCGGGAGGAAATTTTGACACAATTAATTTTTTAGTAATGCCTTTACTTCTCGTGCAATTTGCCGCGCTTTACTCGGCAACAAACCAAAAGCATACACCAAACGATCGGCATCATACCCCACCAAATCTTTTGCAAACAATATTTTGTTTTCTGCGAATCGCTCCCGAGAAAAACGATCGACTGAAGGAATCACGGTAATAGGATGTAATAATTTTTCTTCTATTAAATACTGCAAACTATTTTTTTTAGGATATCCCCACCCCGTAATAGTAATACCTCTGCACCGTGCGTAACGTTTTGCCCTATTAGTAAATTTTGTATTTGTCACAAGCCACATTCCATAATACTCAATTGGTGTGCTATATCCCCTTCTTTGCTCAGCAGGAATAATATCTAAAAGTCGAGCATAAGCATACATAACTGTTTTTGTATCAGTTTTGACGCCATGACTGTTGTGATATTTCGCCTCGACAAAGTAACGAGAAGTATCCTTATCAGCGACAATATCAATCTCATGCGTTACACACTCGCCCCGAACCATCTGGTTCAATCGTGTACCATAACCATATTCTTGTAAAATCGCACTAAAATATTGTTCAAACAAAAATCCTGCAGGGCCAAGTTCCATAATTCCCCTTTTTAAACGATATCTTGCCGCAGCACAAATATCTTCCTTTTTAAGATATCGAAATACCTTTTGAAAGATTTGGTCTGTTGTCATCCCTGCCTTTACTTCGTCCTCAACCTGAGTCTTAATACGATCGGCAATTTCACGAGATGCACCTGACTTGAGTAAAGATTGATAAAGCTTTTGATCTTTAAATTGTTCTGCTTCCCCTGTTACTTTGATAATTTCCATATCATCAATAATATCTAAAAATACCTTAAAAGTCTTTTTATTATCACATTAACGACCGCATTGATACATATCCGCAATTTCATTAGCTGATAAAGCACGCTTATAGAGCCTTACATCATCCAATTTTCCATTAAAGTCCTCCGTGACACCACCAAGCCAAATTCCTTGTGATGTATAACTTGCGATACCACAACTCGACTGATTCTTTAACTCTCCATTAATATATATTTTTGCCTGTGTACCATTTGTTGTTCCTGCAACATGATACCACGTTCCAACAACAGGGACGACATTGGAATCCAAACTACCACATCCCCCAAGAATATTATAGAACATAATCGAGCTATCCCCTGTTTGAAGATGAAACCTATTACTATCTCCATTATTTGTCGTACCAACAATATCCGCCCATCCTCCAGTCATTGAATCGACGTTCATCCAAAATGATATCGTTTGCGGACCAAGCGCAAAATCGGGCCAATCAAACGTCGCATACTCATCATTATCAAAATCAAGATAAAACTTACCATCTGTTCCCTCTTCCCACTGAAGACTCCCATAAAAATTTAGGGCATATCCGTTTATACCTGAATCATGAGCTACTGCACCACTCCATATGGTTTCATCCATCCCCCAATATCCCACAAGACCTTGCGAACTGCTCCAAAGAGACAGTTCCGTTCCCATTTCAAGACGAGTATGGTCAGTACCATGATCAGTACGTGCCTGACTTTCTCGATACTTCGCA
>JAZDFH010000022.1:0-2800 GCA_043808035.1 bacterium
GTGAATAAAGTTTCAACAGCAGTACGCCTCATTCACAAACCAACAAATATTATCGTGTCCTGCCAAACAGAGCGGGAACAATTGAAAAATAGAGATACCGCAATGAAAATATTGCGATCAAAATTATGGCAAATCGAACAAGAAAAACGTGATAAGGCGATGGAAGGCTTTAAAACAGACAAAATGGCCTCATGGGGAAGGCAAATTCGCTCCTATGTACTTCACCCATATAAACTCGTTAAAGATTTGCGAACCGGATATGAGGAACATAACACCGAAAAAATACTTGATGGAGATTTAGATCTCATGATAGAAAACTTCCTGAAGAAAAAAGCCTAACACTCGCATTAAAATATTAAATTAATACATATATTTATTTAGGATTTCATCTAGTTGATATTCTCTTTCTACTGCGGTACAGTTAGGTATGACAAAAAGCACCGAAGTAGGGTCCACACAAAAGATGCTTAATGTATGGGCCATAGTGCTTATTTTGTGGAGTTTATATCGTGTGACTTTTAAGGCAAGTCTTCCTATTTGGTTTGATGAATTTATTGCGAAACCCGCTGTATTTCTTATTCCTCTCTACTGGTTTGTTACCAGGTCAGAAAAACAATCATTTTTGAGTGGAATAGGTTTTTTGAAGAAAAATATGTTCGCTGATATTGCATTTGGTTTTGGCATTGGGTGTTTGTTTGTCGGTATAGCGCTTCTTACGCGGATAACAAAAAGATTGCCGCTTCCTTCACTTCATATTTCCTCCGAATCGATTATCTGGGTATTATCAACCGTGATGGCAGCAAGCATGGAGCAGGTTCTGTCTACTGGATTTGTTTTCAAACGACTTTCCCAGGAGTCAAAAAGTATTGTCAAACCACTTATCATATCGGCACTTTTATTCTTTTTCTTACATATTCCAGTTTTGTTTGGAGCAGATAAAATTTCAGGTTCTACTCTTGTTCAAATGATGATTCTCAATACTGTATTAAGCCTTACTACCTCGGTAGTATTCCTGTTGAGAAAAAACACAATCGCTTCCATCTTGGTTCACGCCCTGTATCTTTTGAGCCTCCCAATCCTTCTTTTTTAATAGAAAATTTATCTATTTAGGGGTTTGTTTCCTGTATATTTCAAACATTGGCTCGCCTTGAGGCGCAATGACAGCTGGATTATATTCTTTTTTTAATCCTTTGAAGTTATCTCGAGAACCAATAACCACTTCATTTTTTTTCAATTTCTCCGGATCTTTAAATTCAAAGGTATATTTATCAAATTTTTCTACCTGCCCAAATCCGTATTCATCAGGAGCTGAGAGATGCGCCTCTTTTTGATATTTTTCGGGTGGATATTGTTGGTAAAACAAGGTAAAGATATAGGGCATACCTATGTCTCGAGTAATATAAAAATGATCGGTTGAGTTGTAATTTTTCTGGATGTACTCGTTTACTTGTTTATACCCGCATTGCCATGCATGAATGGTAATAAGGCGTTTCGGATAATGAAATAGATAGAAATCCCATTGCATGGTAAGGAAATAAAAAAATATTCCGGTCCCGAATAAACAAATAAGCAAATAGTATTTATATTTTTTTATCTCTTCCAGCAACAACACCGCTCCATACCCGGCCAATATTGATATGGGGATAAGAATAAAGAGAGACCTGGTAAGGGAAGAAGTAGACCAAGAAAGAGATGCAGAAAGAGGAGATGATAAGAGGATAAATAACAGTACATATCGCCACTCCTCTTTTTTTCTGAGTAAGAAATAAATACCAACAAAAAAGAGAAGATATTCTACAGGAGTAATGAGCCCCATTCCCTTATATCCAAACCGGTCATTCCCGTCTCCATTCTGGAGGAGAAACTGAGGTGAAAAATAGCTCAAATGCTCAAATGCAATATCTCTTAGTCCTACAAAAAGGGGGTTATACAAATAACGTATTCCGCCTTCCGTTTTCAATTCCTGTACTTTTAATTGAATGCCGGAACTTGAAAAAAAGAGAAGATTTTTAAGCCTCTCCGGCTTGTATATTACATCACTGACACTAAAAAGTGCAATAAGAGACATGATAAGTATTAATACTGGAATATACTGTTTAAGTTTTTTCTTCTGGAGAGCATAGATACATGCACCAATAAAAAAGAGACCAGCAAAAAGTCGTCCGGGATGGTATGAAAAGAGCATGAAAAGCAAGGATAGGGAAAATAGCGTACTAGAAATAATCGTTTTTTTCTTTAATAGACGAATAAAAAAATAAAAAGTAAGTGTTGTTAGGAATGCAGCAAGATATCCTTCATGCGCGTGGCGTGCGACAATATGAAGCCCAAGGGACGTGACACTTAAAAAGGCAGCAACGATACCGTATATGTCTTTTTTAAATAATTCTTTTGTTAATAAATAAACTACAAGCGGGAACAGGAGTGAGAGAAATATATTTAGCGCCCGCGCACTTGTCTCATTTAGGCCCATAACGGCTATAAATGGGACAGAAAGGTAACTATAGAGGGGCATTTTGAAATCACCGAATGATTTTAATCGCAAAGGGAGTAATGTACCGTATTCATCCCTTCCTGTCCTTAAGAGAGAGTATGCATTGTATCCGAATGATGCCTCATCAGCATTAAAACAGGGAGGAGAAGGAATACGGAAATTAACGATAGTTAAGAAAAATGAGATGAATGAAATAAAAGTTAACAGTGCAATAATTAGTTTTTTATTCATAGTGAATTGAATTGTTCAAATAATTCTTTGTCATCTTTTTTCCACAATTTTTTTTGCTGATCTCTTTTCTTCATTATC
>JAZDFH010000023.1:0-5282 GCA_043808035.1 bacterium
GATTGTGGTTTGAAATCAAAAATTTTGTGTAGAGCTCTAAAGAACATTTTGTGCGCTGCATGAGATGTGAAATATTTTCGTTGGTAATATATACATTATCTCATATTTATTGCGTGGTGGGATGTGCGTAAGTCCTATTAAAATATGTTGTGCAAGTGGTGGAAGACATTGGGAAGGCTATGGAAGAATATACTATCGTCGTTACCAAAAGCACCGTCCCTGTCGGCACAAACCGCAAACTAAAGGAAATTATTGCACAACACTACAAAGGCGCGTTTGAAATTATTTCCAATCCTGAATTTTTACAAGAAGGATTGGCGATCGAAGGATTTATGCATCCTGACAGGATTATTATCGGATATGACAGTGATGAAAAAGCGGCACATAAGGTAGCGGAATTATATAAACCTTTTAATGCTGAAGTGGTTATTACCAATTTGGAAACGGCAGAAATGATTAAGTATGCGTCAAACGCTTTTCTTGCAACAGAAATTTCTTTCATTAACACAATTGCCCGCCTTTGTGAGCAAACAGGAGCTGATGTTACAAAAGTCTCGGAAGGCATGAAGCTTGATAAACGGATTGGTCAAAAAGCATTTTTAAACGCCGGGGTTGGATATGGCGGCTCGTGCTTCCCCAAAGATGTACAGGCATTGGTAAGAATTGCAAAGACAAATAAAGTAAATTTCAAAATCCTAAAAGAAGTTGAAAGTGTCAATAAAGAACAGCGTCAGCGTTTTATCCTGAAAATAAAGAATGTACTGGGCGATGTGAATGGAAAAAGGATTGCCGTATTGGGAGTTGCCTTCAAACCGGGGACAGACGATATCCGAGAAGCTCCGGCAATTACCATTATCGAAGGCTTGTTAAGTCTTGGTGCAGCGGTTTCTGCATATGACCCTATTGCGCAAAAGAACGCAAAGAGAGCTTTACCGGACGTTTCTTTTTCAAAAAACATATTTTCGATGTGCAAAAATGCGGATGCGGTAGTAATCATAACCGATTGGAAAGAATTTCGAGACCTTGATTGGACAAAAATTGCAAAAGCAATGAAGACACCAATCGTCTTTGATGGGAGAAATATGTTTCTCTCTCAAGAAATGAATGAAAAGAATATCCGTTATTTCTCTATAGGGCGGTAAACGGATAATAAAAAATATCAGATGAATCCAGTTTTTCACTGAATATTGCAATATAGAGATGCAAATTTTAGTGAAAATTTAAGATATATTTGAATTTATGGTTTTTAAAACCATAAATTTGATAAAATTTGTGGTTTGTGGTATGTTATATCTATGGAGTTTCAGAGAGAACAAACAATAGAAAGTAATCTTTATCCAAAGCGGGCGCTTGTTATCTATGGACCGCGACGGGTTGGCAAAACAACGCTTCTTGAAGCATATTTGGCTCAAAATCAGCAAAAAAAGATTTTCTTCACAACGGGAGACGATATTCTTATTAGGGAACTTTTTTTCTCTCAAAATCGATCTCGAATTCTTGACCTTGCAGCTCCGTATGAAATAGTTGCTATTGATGAAGCTCAAAATGTTAAGAATATCGGATTGGGAGTGAAGATGATCATTGACGCATGTCCTAAAAAGACGGTTATTCTTACAGGGTCATCATCCTTTGATCTTTCTCGAGAAGTGGGAGAGCCTCTTACCGGCAGACATTTTACTATGACGCTTTTACCTTTTGCTCAAAGAGAGGTATCAATGAGCCGATTTGAACTTGAAAATGCATTAGATGATTTTCTTATTTATGGATCATATCCGGAAGTTTTAAAAGCGTCTGATAGCGTCACGAAAGCAAAAATACTCACAGAACTTATTTCTTCTTATCTTTTTAAGGACGTTCTGGCGCTTGATAAAATTAAATCACCCGATTTACTCCTTGATATCGTAAAATGTCTTGCATTTCAAATAGGCAAAGAGGTTTCTTTCAATGAGATAGCGCGGACAGTCAGAAGTGATATAAAAACAGTACAACGGTATGTTGACACGCTCGAAAAGATGTTTGTTGTAAAAAAGGTACGGGGATTTAGTGGAAACCTGCGAAACGAGATATCTAAAAAAGTAAAATTTTATTTTTATGACAACGGTGTAAGGAACGCGGTTATTGCTCAATTCAACGGATTGCACTTACGAAACGATGTTGGTCAATTGTGGGAAAACTTCATCTTTATGGAGTTATTGAAGAAAGAGACCATAGAACAAGGATTAAGCTCGTTTTATTTCTGGCGAACACATACGGGACAGGAGATTGATATCATCAAAGAAACGGCAGGGACTCTATCTGCCATAGAATGTAAATGGTCTAATGATCAGGTAAATGTCCCTGTATTGTGGAAGAAGAATTATAATGATTCGACGTTCATCGTGATACATAAAAATAATTATCTAACTTACTTATTAGGTAAGGAGTAAGTATATGATGGTTATAATTTTACTTCTCTATAGGGCGGTAAACGGATACAATAAAAAGTAATGAAAAAAGCGATACTCATAACAGGCGGAGCGGGATATATCGGAAGTCATGCGGTAAAACTTTTTTTGCAAAAAGGTTTTCATGTTGTGATATTCGACAATCTTTCGAGAGGATATTTGGATGCTATCGATATTTTAAAAACATTTGGTGATGTTGAGTTTATTCAAGGTGACCTTCATAACAAAGAGGATATACGAGAAGCGTTTAAAGGTAGGGACATCGATGCCGTACTTCATTTTGCAGCATTATGTCTCGTGAATGAATCAATGGAGCAACCGGAGTTATATTTCGAGAACAATACAATGGGCAGTCTCAATTTGTTTGAGGTGATGAGGGAGAGTAATGTTAGAAACATTGTTTTTTCTTCGACATGCGCCACGTATGGAGAAACGGAATATTTGCCGGTTGATGAGTTGCATCCAACGAATCCGACGAATCCATATGGTGAGTCAAAATTGCTGACAGAGAAAATACTCCGATGGTACGGGGATATACATGGATTTCATTACGCAATTCTACGGTATTTCAATGTTTGTGGAGCAGATAGCGAGGGGAGAATAGGTGACAGTAAGAAGCCATCACAACTATTAGTGCAAAACGTGGTACGCGGGGCAATGAATATAGAACCATTTTATTACACGTGCCCTACTGTTGATACGCCTGATGGTACTCCGATTCGTGATTATATCGATGTCGAAGATTTGGTGGATGCACATTTCAATGCATATGAATATCTGATAGATGGTGGTAAGAGTGATACTTTTAATTTAGGTAATGGCACAGGCAACTCAGTTCGTGAGATTGTCTCATCGGTTGAAAAAGTTTTTAATGTTACCATTCTTGAACAAAAAAGCCCTGAAGCGCGAAAAGGAGAATATGCAAAAATTTATGCAAATCCGAAGAAGGCACAAAAAGTTTTACATTGGACACCTAAAAAGACAATAACGGATAGTATCGAGAGTTTGCAAAAATGGTACGAGAAATTCCCTAACGGGTATAAGCAATAATCATTTTAATTTTGTTGGACAATAAATCTATGTATTTGCTATACTACAAACAGTTAAAACCACCCGCTCTGACCTTTCGAGGCACGGCGGGTTTTTTGTTTTGAAAATATTTTTTCATGATATAATCATTATTATATAAGAAAAAATATGACACAGTTATTTGTGTTTTTTTAAAAAAATTGGATATAAGCAATAATTATCTTTATGGCAGAAAAAAAAGACATACGCGTTTCGATTATCGTTCCTGTCAAAAAAGTGAACGATTATATTTTTGAATCGATTCCGAAACTTTTACAAATTAAAAGAGATGATTTTGAAATCATTATTTTCACGGACGAGGAAGATAGAGAGCATACATGGACCAAAACGAAGATTATTCCATCAGGTGTGGTTGGTCCCGCGGAAAAGAGGGATCTTGCTTTACAATATGCGCGAGGAGAGATATTGGCATTTTTGGATGACGACGCATATCCGGAGGCAGGTTGGTTGGAAAACGCATTAGAAAATTTTGATGACAAATCTGTCGGTGCGGTTGGTGGTCCTGCCGTAACGCCGCAAGACGACGGTGTCTTAGAAAAAGCATCGGGCGCAGTCTTTGAATCATTCCTCGGGGGCGGTACCGCACGGAATCGCTATCTCCCAATGGGAACAAGAAAACAGGTTGATGATTGGCCGACGGTAAATTTTTTAATTCGGAAAGATGTTTTTAAACAAGTTGGAGGGTTTAATAGCGCTTACTGGCCGGGGGAAGACACGAAGTTATGTCTGGATATAATAAATGCAGGTTATACGATTATTTATGATCCAAATTCTATAGTATACCATCATCGGAGAAAGGATATTTTGAAGCATTTGAAACAAATAGGTAATTACGCGATACATCGCGGTTATTTCGCTAAAAGATATCCAAAGAATTCATATAAATTGCCCTATTTCGTTCCTTCTGCGTTTGCGGTGTATTTATTACTTTTGGTTGCATCTTTGTTTATATTTCCAGGCTCTTATGTTTTGATATTTTCCATACCATTGTTTGTTTACATTGTCGGATTAGTCATGGATGCTATAATAATAGGAATTCGTTGGAAAAACCTTGCTGTTGCATTGGCAGTCATGCCGCTTATTTTTTTAACGCATATTTGGTACGGTGTACGGTTCATCCAAGGTTTGGTTTTTACAAAAAAGTTAAAAAGCGAATTAAGAAAATAACATTATGAAAATTTCCATCTCATATCCACCGCTAGATTCAGAAAAAGGCGTTCCATTGTTATCACAGAACAGACAGTTTCAATGGTTTAACAGCCCTACCTATATTTATCCTGTCATTCCTGCATGTGCGGCAACGTTATTGAAAAAAAATGGATATGACGTCATGTGGGACGATGGTATCGCGGAGGAACTAACCTATCAAGAATGGGAAGAACGTATTATACAAGAAAAACCGGATATCATTGCCATTGAAACAAAAACACCTGTTGTAAAAAAACATTGGGCTTTGATAAACGATTTCAAAGAGAAAACGGAAAATATAGCGGGATGGAACCCCGTTGTTGTGTTGATGGGCGACCATGTTACCGCATTGCCAGGAGAATCATTTGAGCATTGCAAAGTGGATTACATTATTGCCTCAGGCGATTACGATTTCGCATTGTTGAGCCTTGCGAATCATTTGAATAAAAAAGAAGAATTGGAAGGCGGTTTTTGGTATCGAGATAAAAAAGGCGAGGTAGTATGTACCGGCCCCGCAAATATCATGGCGCACAATCTGGATGATCTTCCTATCATCGACAG
>JAZDFH010000024.1:0-14415 GCA_043808035.1 bacterium
ACTCGTAATGTGATTATCGTTCATTGTTATTGTCATTAATACTCATGGTATGATAATCACCCAGCAAAAAGGAGCTTTCAGCTCCTTTTTGTGTTGGAATGGGTTTTTATTTCAGGCTACTTGTGTGTTGGACAAGACTAAAACGATGAAATTATAGAGGTTATGGTATACTATAGAAAAATAAACAAATTGGACTATGTGTGGCATTGTTGGATATATTGGAAAACAAAAGGCAGCACCGATTTTGATTGATGGGTTAAAACAACTTGAATATAGGGGGTATGATTCCGCAGGTCTTGTTGTGGTGGATGAAAGGACTGTTTTTGTGATTAAGGCTGTTGGGAAAGTAGCAAATTTGGAAAAAGAGTTGGAAAAATCGCAAAAAGATTTGCAAGGAACAATCGGTATAGCGCATACACGGTGGGCGACTCATGGTTGTGTCTCTGAGGCGAATACTCATCCTCACGCGGCATGTAATGGTTCTTTGTATGTGGTCCACAACGGTATCATTGAAAACTATAAAGAATTAAGAGATGGTTTAATAAAGAAAAAACATATTTTTACTTCCGAAACAGATACGGAAGTTATTGCTCATCTTATCGAAGAGGCATTTCGGGATGATCGTACCTTATCATTGGAAGATGCGGTATGGTTCGCATTACATCAAATCAAGGGTACGTATGGCGTGGTGGTACTTGATCCGAAAAATCCTGACAAACTTGTTGTTGCTCGAAATTTCAGTCCACTTCTCATCGGTGTCGGAGAAAGTGAGTATATTATTGCTTCCGATGCGACAGCTGTCCTTAAATATACCAATCAAGTTATTTATCTCAATGATGGAGAAATTGCCGTTATAACTGCGGACAGTCATCGAATTTTCACGTTGGAAAATAAGGCGGTACATCGAAAAGCGCAAACATTGGAATGGGATATATCTACTGCAAAAAAAGGAGGGTATGCTCATTTTATGTTAAAGGAGATATGCGAGGAACCTGATGCGATTCGTAATTCTATGAGGGGTCGTTTGCTTGCGCAGGATGGAAAGGCGATTTTGGGAGGATTAGCGAGTATCGAGGATGAATTCCGTCTTCGCTCGGCTCGGCGATTGCATATATGTGGCTGTGGAACGGCCTATTTAGCTGCTAAGGTTGGTGGATATATGCTTGAAGAATATGCGGGTATCCCTGTTGAGGTTGAATATGCATCCGAGTTTCGATATAGAAAACCGATTTTTGAAGAAGGAGATATTTTTTTGGCTGTTTCACAATCGGGAGAAACAGCCGACACAATCGCAAGTATTTATGAAGCAAAAGAAAAGGGAATACGTACGTTGGGCATGGTAAACGTTGTCGGTTCCACTATTAGCAGAATTACTGATGCTGGAGTATACCAACATGTTGGTCCGGAAATCGGAGTTGCAGCGACAAAATCATTCGTTTCTCAAATGTCAATTTTTGCATTATTAACGCTTTTTATTGGAAGAAAAAGAAATTTATCGATGGTGATGGGGAAACGTATAGCAGAGGAATTAACGGTTATCCCAGAGCACATAGAACATGTCCTCCGTCAGAAATCGCGGATCAAGCGGCTTGCACAAAAATATCAGAAATATGAAAATTTCTTTTTTCTCGGGAGAAAATACAATTATCCGATAGCGGTGGAAGGTGCTTTAAAGTTGAAAGAAATTTCATACATTCATGCGGAAGGCTATTGCTCGGGAGAACTAAAACATGGGCCAATCGCTCTTATCGATAAAAATTTTCCGACAATTGTCATTGCGCCACACGATTCGGTATATGAAAAAGTGGTTTCAAATATAGAAGAGATTAAAGCACGAGGAGGCCCTGTTATTGCTATTGCAACAAAAGGAGACGAATGGATAGCAGAGATTGCAGATGATGTTATCTATATTCCAAAGACACTTGAGATGTTGACGCCATTGGTATCAGTTGTGCCTTTGCATATGCTCGCGTATTATATGGGTGTTATGCGCGGCTATAATGTCGACAGACCGCGTAATTTAGCGAAAAGTGTCACGGTGGAATAAATAACATGAATTTATCAATTGGTATTGTTGGTTTGCCGAACGTAGGGAAATCAACACTTTTTAATGCATTAACGAAACAACAAGTCACAGCTGCTAATTATCCGTTTGCTACTATTGATCCCAATGTCGGTATTGTCTCTGTCCCTGATGAGAGGCTGATGAAACTTGCCGCTATGAGTGTATCGAAAAAAACAGTTCCTGCGATTGTTGAGTTTTACGATATCGCGGGGCTTGTGAAGGGCGCTAACCAAGGAGAAGGACTCGGTAATCAATTCTTATCTCATATCAGAGAAGTGAGCGCGATCGCGCATGTTATTCGTTGTTTTCAATCAGATAATATTATTCATGTCGAACAAAGCGTACATCCGATCAGGGATATGGAAATTATCCATACGGAGCTTATCTTGAAAGATTTAGAAACGGTAGAACGACGATTAGATAAACTTTCTCGGGAAGCACGAACAGGAGATAAACAGAAGATCAAGGATTGTGAAGCTGTTACAGCGGTAAAGGAATGGCTTGGAAGTGGTAAGTTGCTTTCGATGATGGAAGGTGAAATATGTGAAATGCCTGCGGTCAAGGAATTGTGTCTTTTAACCGCAAAGAAACAGTTATATGTTTTGAATGGAAATGAAAGTGATGTCTCCGATGAGCTTCGAATTGCTGTCAGAGAAACGGGTGGAGATTATATAGTTTTAGATTTTAACAACGAACTTGATCTCGGATCTCTTATTCGAAGGGCATATGCGTTACTTGGTTTAATAAGTTTTTTTACGACAGGAGAGGATGAAACACGTGCATGGACAATTGTGTCAGAAAGTAAAGCTCCACAGGCGGCAGGAGTTATCCATACTGATTTTGAAAGAAAGTTTATCCGAGCGGAAGTGATACATACCGATAAACTTTTAGAAATTGGCAGTTGGAGTGTCGCACGACAAAAAGGTGCGATTCGATTGGAGGGTAAGGAATATATTGTTCAAGATGGAGACGTTATGGTGATACGGCATGGATAGGGAATTAAAAAAATTCAAGTTATAAAATCTTAACACTGTTCACAATGTACTGTCAGGCGGGAATGTTAAAATAGTACAACGAAGTACGGTGTAATTTATGCCTCTTTTCGTTCGTATGTTAGAAATTGATAACCGTTTCGTTCAATGCGTTCGGTAACATGCCATGTGGTGCGAGGTAATGGTGGGAAATAGGTGTCTCCTTTAAATGGAGAGTCGATATACGTGAGATAGAGTGTGTCAGCCTGTGGAAGTGTCTGCTTATAGATTTCTCCGCCGCCGATAACGAAAATATCCTCTTGTTGATGTATGCGAAGCGCTTCGTCTATTGTTTGATATACTGTTACTTCGGGAGGGACATGATAATTGATTTGGCGGGTAACAACAATGTTTTTTCTGTGAGGGAGTGGGCGGCCATTGCGTGCAAGGATTGACTCAAATGTTTTTCGTCCCATTAAGACGGTTTTTTCGAAGGTAAGATTGCGGAAACGTTGTAGATCTTCAGGGATATGCCATGGCAACTCGCCACCTGATCCGATGACGCCGTTTTTTGCTACTGCGGCAATAATAGCGATACTCATGCAACTATCATACCATCTGATTGAGGAATGCAGAATAGGTATTTATTATCTACGCTATGGTATAATCTATTATACAGAACAAGATGAAGGGGGAAAAGATTATCGTATAATGGTGTATTTGAAGGAATTTATTGAAATTTTGCCGGTCATATTGATAGAATAGACAAAGGATTGGGACTCGTATAGTGAAGTACATGAAAATTGCAAGAAACAACTATGATGACACCAGAAAATATGTATACAAAATTTGTTGAAGGCGGTGGCTCGTGGATGATTTCGAGCACGACCTTATGGATTGCATTTTTTGTAGTGATTATTCTCTTTTTGATTGCAACCGTTGTATTGTATCACTATTGGAACGCATATATTGCATATTCACAGAAACTTGAAATGGCGAAACAGTTATATATGCGTGTATCATTCTTTTTGCTGGGTGTTATGACAGTCACACTATTATTTTATACTTTATGATAAGGCTTAAGGATGGCGAGCATATTGTTTTGGAAGTTCGACGGCATTGGTATCGTTTTTTTAGTGAAGTCTTTTTCTTGTTAGCGCTTGCGTTTATACCACTTTTTTTCTTAGTACTGTTTCTCTCGATTGATGCGTTTAGTAAGATAGAGTATATGATGCTGTATCTATTTTTTAGTGCAGCATGGTTGTTATTTGTGTGGATTTCTTTCATGATGGCATGGACGGATTATTATCTTGATGTTTGGATTATTACAAACGAAAGGCTTGTTGATATTGAGCAGAGAGGACTTTTCCGACGGGATGTATCAGAGTGTTATATTGGTGATGTACAGGACGTTCGAATTGAAATACGGGGATTAATCCCGACTGTATTAAACTTTGGTAATATTTATGTACAAACAGCGGGTGAAAATAGAGAATTTATTATGAAGTATATTGCAGATCCACAGATCGTGAAGGACAGTATCATTGAGTTGCATGCTGCGGCGGATAAGCATGATAGCTTGTAATAAGGTATATCCACATATATCGATATTTACATGTAGTTCGTTGTACTTTATTATTACAACTAATCACAATAGTATAATATAAGGTTGTGATTTTATCATGAGACCGGATAGGGGACTGGCCCGATGATCCGGCAGCAACCGAGCGCATAGTCGGCGCAGCGGTGCTCCATCCAGCCTGTTTCGCGAATCTCTATAGATTTGCAGAGACAGAGAGATAAAGTCGCAAGGGGAGAATAAATATATCTCTTTCCGATGCGAAGGAGTTTTTTTATGTATGTATAATCCACGAGTATATACAGTGGAAAGTGTTACGGCCGGTCATCCTGATAAGGTTTGTGATCAGATATCAGATGCGATTCTTGATGCATGTCTTGATCGGGACCCAAAAAGTCGAGTCGCAGTTGAATCATTTGGTAGTCATGGGAAGTTAATTATTGGTGGTGAGGTGACGACCACAGATGTCCCCTCATATGCTGATATTGCGCGTGACGTATATAAAGATATCGGATACACAAGCGAACTTGATATAATAGCGCATGTTGTAAGTCAGTCTCTTGATATATCGCAAGGAGTTGACACGGGTGGAGCGGGAGATCAAGGCATTATGTATGGATATGCGACTGATGAGACAGCTGCTATCCTCCCAAAAGGGATTGTGCTTGTTCATGAAATGGCTCGTATGCTTGAAAAACTGCGGAAGGAGAATGTATTGCCCTGGCTGCGTCCGGATGGCAAAACACAACTTACCCTTGATGGTGGAAATATATTGTCTGCTTTGATTAGTACGCAGCATAGTAAGGAAGTATCGCAACAAGAAATTCGGGCAGCGCTTATAGAACATATTTTTGGGCCTGTCCTTGGAGATGTTGAATCAATAGAAATTCTTGTTAATCCGACAGGTAAGTTCGTACAGGGTGGTTTTGACGCTGATGCTGGATTGACTGGGAGAAAAATTATGGTTGATACATATGGAGGGTTGGTCTCTCATGGAGGAGGTGCGTTTTCAGGGAAAGATCCCACAAAGGTTGATCGATCTGCGGCATATATGGCACGGTTTGCGGCAAAAAATGTTGTTGCGAATGGCTTTGCAAAAAAATGTCTTGTTTCGGTGGCTTATGCTATTGGACGAGTTGAACCGCTCATGGTGGAAGCAATAGATGAAAATGAAAAAGATCTTTCTGCTTTAGTGAAAGAGAAATTTGATTTCCGACCGCTTGCGATAATAGAAAGGCTTGATTTACGTCGACCGATTTATCGTCAGACTGCAGCGTATGGACATTTTGGGAAAGAAGGATTGCCATGGGAAGCATTTGTTGCACTTTAGAGTCTCTTTTGTTACTAATCTTTCAAAATTTGTGCGAACAATATTTTTGAAGATGTAGTAGAATACGGATTTTTCAAATAGGATTTTATAACTATATAGCATAAAACCGCAATCAATGCGGTTTTATGCATTTACTTGTTGCTATGGAAAACATTGATGTTTTTTTGGTATAGTGCAAGATATATGAGAGAACATCGGTTTATTGGAAATTTTGATTTTACGCAACCGCAATGCGTGGTTTTTGACGCAGCAGTCATTCATCAATGGAAGCATGTAAGTATTGCGTTTAAATAAAGGAGATGTTTTTATTTTAAGTAATGGCAAGGGAGACGATGCGCGCGTTCGTCTTGTTACTCTCAAAAAAGAATATGGAGAGGTTGTTATTGAAGAAGTTTCTCAAAATACTAAAGATCCGGGGAAGCATGTTTTTTTATATTGTTCACTTTTAAAACGTGAAAATTTTGAGTTGATGGTACAAAAAACAACTGAAAGTGGTGTATATACCATCATTCCTATTATCAGTGAGCGTACAGTTAAACAGAGGATTCGTTATGACCGAGTTGAGAGGATTGCTAAGGAAGCGGCAGAACAGTGTGGACGTAGTGTCGTACCTGTCATCACCGAGACAATTGAATTCGAAACCGCTTTGCAGGCTCTTTCTCGCTATGACGATGCTATTTTATTTGATGCAACCGCAGATGATGTATGTTTCAAAGAACATAAAATAAAAAGAATCGCTATATTTATTGGCCCCGAGGGAGGGTGGGATGAGGAAGAAGTTTGTCAGGCACGAGAAGCAGGATGTCGTATCGTAACGTTGGGTATGCGGACCCTTCGGGCGGAGACAGCTGCTATTGTTGCTACATTCTTGGTTGCAGCGGATGAAAGTGTTGGTTTGTTTAGAACGTAATAGTAATGCATAATAAAAGACACACATGGATCAGCATCAACAAGAGATAAGTCAAAAGTTAATGGTATGGCGAGCCGAAATGGCACGCAAAAATGGTATTGAGGTTTTTAAAATTTTGCAAAATGCAACTATTGATGCGCTTGTTCATGTATTGCCTCGCACACGTGAAGAACTTGCGGAGATAAAAGGTATTGGTCCGAAAAAATTGCACGATTTTGGTGATGTCATATTAGCAATCATTCACGGTACTGCAGGCGACAACAATCTTGATGATGAAGGACAGGATAACCAAGAGTTTTCGGTAAGCGCATTTCTAGACAGATTGACGCATGCGGTTTGTGAATCCTCGAAAAATGTTGCGGCGGTACGGGGTGAAATAAGCGAGATCAGTATACGCCAACAGGGTGTTTTTATGACGTTGAAGGATGCAGATGGTTCAAGTATATTGCATTGTTATATAAGTCCATGGGTATATGGAGAGCTTAATTTTTCTCTCCAGGAAGGAATGGAAATAAAGATTTCAGGTTCAGCAAGTATTTATAAACCATATGGGAGATTGAGTTTTGTTGTACGTCATGTTGAGTTAACCGGTGAGGGGGCTTTAAGAAAAGCTTATGAGTTGTTGAAAGATAAGCTTGAGAAAGAGGGCATTTTTGAACGGAAACGAGTGTTGCCGGAATATATACAAAATATAGGTATTATTACTTCTCGAAGTGGTGCCGTGATTGATGATTTTAGAACGAATCTTGATAAGATGAATCTCACTCTGTCTTTGTATAGTGTAAATGTTGAAGGCATGTATGCAGCTTCAGATATTGTAAAAGCGATAGCATGGTTTAATCGGAATATGTCGCAGTTGGATATATTGGTGATTATTCGGGGAGGTGGAAGCTTAGAAAGTATGCAAGCGTTTAATACAGAAAAGGTTGCACGAGCAATTTTTGCATCAAAAATTCCTACTATTTGTGGTATTGGTCACGATAAGGATATCCCTATTGCGAGTTTGGTAGGAGACAAGGAAACATCAACGCCGTCAATTGCAGCTATGATCATCAATAAATCGTGGGATGGTATTCGAACAAAACTTCCGATTTTTGAACATCGTCTTCTTACTGCGTATGAAGATGTCCTTTCAGAGAAAAATGCTCTTCTTTCTGAGCGTATGGAAACATTGATGGGGTATTTTCGATCAATTTTTGTGAAGTTTCGTTCTTTAGATAACCAATTTCACGGGTATGTGACACGTTCTTTAATGGCATGTCGGACGTTTTCTACACAAGTTTTTGTAATAGAAAAAAATATGTTCCGTCTGTTCAACCAAATGCTTCTACGGGTTGACCGGAATATTATTTCGTATGCGACGTACCTTGATAGTGTTAATCCTGAAAGGAATTTAAAATTAGGATATAGTATAATACGGACAAGAAAAGGAGAAATTGTACGTAGTATTGGAGATGTAATAGTGGGAGATTGCATAACGACACAACTATTTGATGGATCAATTACCGCAAAGGTTGAAGAAAAAAAACAAAATATATAACAATATATAAAATATGGAAGAAGAGAAAAAAAGTATTACGGAATCACTTTCGCGGTTAGAAAGTATGATTGCCTGGTTTGAAGTACAAAAGGAAGTCGATGTGGAAGCCGGATTGGAAAAAGTTAAAGAAGGTGCGGCGCTTATCAAAGAACTTAAACAACGATTGAAAAGAGTTGAAAATGAATTTCAAGAAATAAAGAAAGAAGTAGAGAATGAGGAAGAAAGAACAATCATTGAATAAAATACAAACATGGCTGCCAATTATTGCCGCTGTGGCTGCTGTCGCTTTTTTTTTCGGTGCAACGTATTATGTTGTGGTTGCAGAAAAAGAGGTAGTGAGGACTATTCAGAATATCGCAATCGAAACGCCTGAGGTTTTTATTGTGCCGAAAATGTATTCTTCTAATGCAACGTTGTATCAACGTCAGTTCACAGAGCATTCCAGTTTATCATACTATAATGTTTTGTTTCGTGTGCCGTGGACTGGAGTACCTGAAGAGGAGATAGGTCCGCGTGGTGTAACATTGAAATTTGCAGATGATAAGGCTGTTTTGTTTACCAAAGGAAGTTTTGATGCAAGGAAATTGATATATGAGGTCTTTGGGGACAAAGCAGGAGAAGCGGTAGTTGAAAAAATGATAGGGGTTTATGGTAGCCAATTTATAAATGATCCTTATATCTTTTATCGGGAGATATTGAACAGTACACCTGATAATATTACTTTTCTTACCATTCAGAAAAAGGCTGAGATGGAGATGTTTCTTTTAATGTTAAAGCAGCAGCTTGTTTCTCTTGGAAAGGATACTATTTATGAATTTGAAACCTATTATGCCCGAGGATTCCAGTTCGGGACAGAAAACGATTTATTTGTTATTGTTGATTTTTTTAATCGTGAAAATCAATTATATTCATTCTTAATAAGAAAAGGAACGCAGGAGGATATTGACTTTATCATATCTTCAATTCGTTAGGCGTTATATTGTACAATGTATGCAGTATGGGTAAGGAGGGGACAATTGAAATTTTTTTTCACGATGATGCACGGGGGAAAGAGGTGTTATACGAGATCAGGAATTGTTTGATTGATGCTGGTTTTAAGGTGGGTGTTGTAAGAAGTGTTAATGGGAAGAATGTTTCAATTACTGAGGAAGGAGTAGTGGTTCAAGAGAAATTTTTTGAGCCTGTTGCAGTCAGGATATGTATTCCGTTTGCCTTTGTGGTGGAAGAAGGTTTTGATTCTTTTTTGAAGAAAAGTAAGGCAGGAAGCAAATTTGGAACGATGCTTGGTGATTTGGTCTTACTGAATACTCATCGAGAAGGAGAGACGGCAGAAGTAGTTGTAGGAGTGACAGTCCAATTTTATGATTGTTCTATTTCAGGACGAGTGAGATGGTGGCAATTTATTTTTCATATTTTGTCACAAGAGGATATTAATATTGCCATTCAACAAACTTTTTATGCTCTTTCGGCTGTTAAAGAATCGTTTGATAAGATATATATCGATACTATCAAACGTATAGTATTTTCTTTCGATGACACAAAAAAAAGGTGGCGTGTCTCGTATATCGGGAAGAGTAAGGACGTATATACAGGAGATGTATCTCCTGCGAAAAATGAAAAGAAATACAAGAATGGCAATGGACAAAAGATAGGAGAGGAGCACATACTTGATATTCCGACTCAACGAACGGAGCCACGTTTTTCTTGGAAGGAATTATTTTTGGTGATTTTTCCTCCAAAAATGTTTTTTGGTATTATAAACCCCTTTCGTGATATAAAAATGGTTATCAAATTTTTTTACAAGGGTATTTCTGAAAGACATATTGGTACTGGAGTATTTGTATTATTTGTAATTTGTATGAAATGGGGTATGGTCGCAACGATTTTTTGTCTCATGCGTTTGATTTTATAAGCAATGTATAGTAATCAATTATGTTATAGCAATGATTTCATTTCATCTTATTAAGCAATCGAATAAAAGTAGGGCACGATTGGGTATTCTAAAAACTCCTCACGGAGAAATTTTGACACCGGCGATAGTTCCGGTTGCTACACAAGCGACAATAAAAACACTCTCAAGTGACGAAGTGATCAAGACAAAAAGTCAGCTTGTTATTTGTAATACCTATCATTTACATCTTCGACCGGGAGAAACGGTAGTTAAGAAGGCGGGGGGTCTTCATTCTTTTATGAATTGGCAGAAACCAGTCATGACAGATTCTGGCGGATACCAAGTATTTAGTTTGGGATTTGGAACGGATTATGGAGTTGGGAAAATTTTAAAAAAACAGCAAGGGATTCTCGTAAAGGCGGGGGCACAACCGCAGAAAGTGAAGCTGACAGAGGATGGTGTATATTTTCGTTCTCACATCGATGGGAGCAAACTTTTTATTGGTCCAAAAGAATCTATTTGTATCCAGGAAAAGTTGGGAGCGGATATTATATTTGCTTTTGATGAATGTACTCCGACTATGGCGGATTATGAATATACCAAAATTTCTTTGGATAGAACGCATCGTTGGGCAAAACGGTGTCTCAGAGAAAAGCGTTCAGATCAAGCTTTGTACGGTATTGTGCAAGGAGGGAAGTATAAAGATTTACGTATAGAAAGTGCTCGTTATTTATCTACATTACCTTTTGACGGTTTTGGTATCGGCGGAGAGTTTGGGTACAATAAGCGATCTATGAATAATATGTTGCGATGGGTGGTGTGTAATCTACCTTCAGGAAAGCCTCGTCATCTTTTGGGGATTGGTCATCCTGAAGATATTCCTAACATTATTCGCCAAGGGATAGATACATTTGATTGTATTGTCCCGACTCACTATGGACGGCATGGTGTTGCCTTTACGTCTCGGGGGAGATTGGATGTCAGGAAAAGCAAATATCTTAAAGATATGGCACCACTTGATAGAAAGTGTATGTGTGAAGTCTGTGGGACATATAGCCGTTCATATATCGCGCATCTATTTCGAGCAAAAGAAATTACCGGTTTGAAATTGGTGAGTTTTCATAATCTATTTTTTTTTAATACTTTTGTTGAGCGAATTCGTGAAAAAATTAAGAATGATGAGATATGAACGAATCGTTTGAGGATATAGTTTCACAGTATGATTATGATCTACTGGATTCCTACATTGCTCAAGCTCCGTCATCTCCACGTGACAGCGCAAGAGTGCTTGTTTATAATCGGCAGACGAAACAAACGACTATAGACACATTTTCCCAATTGGTTCGCTACTTACCGGAACGGGCAGTTCTTGTTTTTAATGAAACAAAGGTACTCCCTGCTCGGTTGTACGTACAGAAAGAAACGGGTGGAGTGGTGGAGTTATTATATATAAAAACAATTGAACCGTATATTTTGGTACTTACTAATAAAAATTTATTTGTTGGGCAAGTATTATATATAGAGGGTATAGCGACATTTACTGTCATTCAAAAATTAGAGAAAGGGTATCTTCTTTCTTCATCATTTTCATTAAAGAAATTATTACGATATCTTGAGCTGTATGGGGAAACTCCCATCCCACCTTATATTAAAAATACGCCCCTTTCAGAATCAGATCTTAAACAACACTATCAGACAGTATTCGCGAAAGAGTATGGCTCAGCGGCAGCGCCTACGGCTTCACTACATTTTACAGAAAAGTTATTAAAGAAGATCAAAGATAGCGGAAGAGATGTTCGTTTCGTAACATTACATGTCGGTTTAGGGACATTTGCTCCTCTTACGGAAGAACAATGCCAAAAAGAGCGTTTACATAGTGAATGCTATGTTATTTCATCAGATACGGCAGCATTTCTAAATACAGCTAAGAAAGAAGGACGTCCGATCATTGCAGTTGGGACTACTGTTGTTCGGACACTTGAGTCGGCTGCCGATATAAAAGGAGTATTGATGTCTCTTACGGGAGAGACAACATTATTTATTAAAAGTGGTTACGTATTCCGTTATGTTGATGGGATGATAACTAATTTTCATGTACCGCGTTCGAGCTTGTTGATGCTTGTAGCTGCTTTTATTGGAAGAGAGAAGCTTCTTACTCTCTATGAATATGCGAAGAAGAATAATTTTCGATTTTTTTCATTCGGGGATGGGATGTTTCTGTATTGAAACGTATACATATGATGATAAAAAATAAAGAGACCTTTGCCTCCTGTATTTTTGTCGTTATAATATATGGCAGTCGAATAGAAAGATAATAAGCGAAAAATAACAATTTTTATTTATGGGTATTTTAAATCAATTTAAAGGAGCAGCGGATATGATGAAGAATATGGATCCGCAACAGATGCGTGAAATGATGGCACAGGCGAAAGAGGCCCAAAAAATGCTTGATGCGCAAATAAAAAAGGCAGTTGAAGAAGAAATAAAGAAAAGAGGCTTAGTAAGCCGAGAAGAGGTTGCAGAGATGATACGTGAGAGTAAGTAAAAAATATGATTACTTATGAGGATTTTAGTAAAATTTCGTTGAAAGCAGGGAAAATAATCGAGGCGGAGACTGTTGATAAATCCGATAAATTAATACGTTTATTGGTTGATATTGGCGAGATAGAGGTAGATGGTGATGAAGGACAGGTGCGTCCGAAAGTGCGACAGATTTTAGCAGGCATCAGGAGACGATATTCTCCTGAAGAGTTGATAGGGACATATATTGTTGTTGTAGAAAATTTGCAGCCGAGGGAATTATTAGGTATGGAGAGTAATGGTATGCTTTTGGCAGCGGATGGCCCGGATGGACCTGTGCTTATTTGTCCTATTGGTGAAGTTGCTTCTGGAGCAAGTATTCGGTAATAAAAACAATTGATTGATACATATTGTATGTGATGAAGAGTGTTTTTTAAATGAATCATTTTTAATGTGTCGGTTCATTTGGTATACTTGACCATACACGATAGGTATCCTTGCTGGAAGCCGAGAGCGGGTATTAACGATTTTAGTGGAGGGGCTGCGGTTACCCAAAGGAGGACATCGCTATTGATCCATTACACTCTTGATGTTGTCGGAATATTTTGGCGGCATGAAATAGAAAAGGTAGTGTTGACTCGAATGTACAGACAAAATTATTATGAAGAATAATTTCCCAAATAGTCTTATCTTTATTATTGCGGCAGGAGTTATTTTTGTCGCAGGATCGTATGTTTTGTTTGGTATCAATGAATCAACAGGGAAACCGCGTGTATTCAACTGGGTTCCTTATTCATATATCGACACGAAAGAGCAGCAAAATGGACACTATCAGGTTATTTTTGAAACTTCTATTGGGGATATTACTATCGAGACAGCGCCGTCAGATAAGAGTTCTGGTATTGTTGCAGAGACATTTGTCTCGTATTTGAAAAAGATTCATAATGATACGAATACCTCTTTTGTTTTTGACAATGTTGAATACGATGGATTCATTCACGCTTCATTGCAGAAAAAAATTTCAATACAATCTAATGGAGCAACATCTGTATTCCCGAGAGGTACGGTCGCTGTTTTATATGAGCAGGATGGGACGGTGAGCGATTTCATCATCTTATTGGATGAGCGAACATTACCTGAAAAATATGTCCCTGTTGGAAATGTTGTAGAAGATGATGGGACTGTCTCGTCTATTGGTCTTTTGCCGCGCAATAGCTGTAACGCATTATTAAGTGCGGTTTCTATTAATAAAGTAACCGTTCAACAAGTTTTTAATGGTGATCAGAATAGTGTAACAAAAGGCAAAGGAGCTGTGATAAGTGAATAAAAACGGTATTGAGTGGTTATTCTCCTTCCATTCTATTGATTAAATATTTTTTATCAACAAGAAATATTTTTTATTCACGAAAACGGGTATAATGAACAATGTGGGTATTATAAATTATGAGATAATTCACCTTATTTCGATTGTTGCAGTTGCATTCATTGGAGGTGTGCTTGGTACTTTCCTGATTTTAACGATGCGAGAAAACCGCATTGCATTGTCATTTGGTGTAAGCTCTCTGTTTGCATCGGTATGGGGTATTTTTTCGGTCTTATTTCATTTAAC
>JAZDFH010000025.1:0-19018 GCA_043808035.1 bacterium
ACCGTTGGAGAAGGAGGAAATAAGGACGTGATTTGTGTCTATATTGAGAATCAAGGTAAAACCTCAAAAGAAGTACAACTCAAGCTCTTTGATCTCTAACCTTCAGCAATACCGCGTCAGCTTGCTGCGCGGTTATTTATTCGATATATAGATTTTCAATTACTGTGCGATTATGGGACTCGATAATGGATCGTCGTAATTTTAGTGTGGGGGTAAGTTCGTTATTTTCTATGTTAAATGGTTTTGTTAGGATGTAAAAACGTTTTATGTGTTCGTATGGGCTGAGCGTTTCGTTAATTTTTTTGATATCATGCCAGATATATGTCTCAATTGCGGATGTGTTATTTTTTCTTATTTTTTCGATGTTTTCCATTTGTGGGACAATGAGAGCTGTCAAAAACGGTTTTTTATGTCCTATAACGAGTGATTGATAGATATAAGAGCTCGCGTTCAACAAGTTCTCAATTTTTTCAGGAGCGATATTCTCTCCATTTGTTCCAATAATAATTTCTTTTGCGCGACCTATGATTTTTAAGAAGCCATCGGTGTCGAGAAATCCGAGGTCGCCGGTTTTGAACCAACCATCGGAAAAAGAATTGTTTGTTTCTGATTCATTCTTCCAATATCCGGAGGTTACAATTGGTCCGCGGATTAAAATTTCTTTAGTCGCGGAAATCTTTATTTCAACATGTTTTAATGCCCGTCCTACTGTGCCAATTTTCGGTCGGGAGAGGCTATTTGTGGTTGCAGCAGATGCAGTCTCTGTTAATCCATAACCTTCGACAATCGGTACGCCAACTTTTGTGAAAAACTTTAATATACTTATATTGATACTTGCGCCTCCAGAAACAGCGATACGCAACCGTCCTCCAAAAAGTTTACGAATTTTTCGATAAACAAGGATGGATGCACACAAGTTACAGCCGTTTGATCTAGGTGTTTTGTCCAATGCCCAGTAGAAAATTTTTTGCTGTACAGTTGAGCTTTCTTTTACATGATCTACTATTTTCTCATATATACGTTCAAAAATTTTCGGTACGGATATTATAATTGTTGGTCTAATCTCTTGCATATTTTTTTGTAATGCAGTTATGCTTTCAGCATAGGCAATAGCAGCGCCATGGGTTATTGGTACAAAACTGCCAACAGTGCGTTCCAGTATATGGGAAAGCGGAAGAAATGATAAAAATATATCAGTATGGAATACAGGGACTTTATTGCACGTTGCCTCGACATTCGCCAAAAAATTTGTATTTGTAAGCATAACCCCTTTTGGCTCTCCTGTTGTCCCGGAGGTATAAACGATACTTGCTAGCTCATTAAAGTGTTCAACCTCTTTATTCAAAGAGGAAGGGACTGTCAGTAAATTTGAAAAAAGGCGTGTATGAGAAGGATGGTCGAGAGGAAGTGACTCTCCAATATAGATAATCCCTTTTAATTGATTGAAGGGGATACTATCTTTATTTTTTTCATACAGTGATGCAGAAATTACTAAGAACGTACTTTCAGAATGTTTAGTCACGTATTGCGCAAATTCTTTATTTGCAACAGCGTGTATAGGAACACTGACAGCGCCAAGCTTATTGAGAGCTAAATCGCACATCAGCCATTCAGGGCGATTTTCACTCCATATGGCTACTTGTGTATTTGGTGTGATACGTAACTCGGCTAAATGATGAGCAAGTACATCAATGTCGTCGAGGAGTTCCCCGTATTTTTTTTTGTGCCAGACCTGTTGATGTTTCCAATAGAGAGCGGTTCGTTTTGTGTGTCGTTTGGCAGTATGTTGAAATGCTCGATAAAGCGATTTTGGTTGATGCATCATAGTGAATGATTTTTTATTTTTATAAGACAAAGAGCGCCATATAATCCACTGTTGTCACCAAGTTGCGAGGCCTTGATTTCTGGCATACGGGGGAAAATCGTCAACAATGGCTGCAGCTCGGTTATAATTTCGGTAAGCGTAATAGCATGTTCGTTAATAAGAGAACCACCGAGAATAACTGCGTGAGGAGACCAGTGTACAATGGTATTGTGTATCCCATAGGAAAGGAATCGTGTCGTTGTTTTCCAAACACAAGGGTCTGTTATATCTGCAGCGTTTTTTCCATATTGTGTTGAAAGCCCAGATCCGGAAACAAGATATTCGAGAGTGTGAGGGGTATTATTGATCAAAAGAAATTGGTGCCCCGGTTCGAAACCGATTGCTGCTTCATCAATTGTGCCATTTATGATACGAACACCACCGATGCCTGTACTTACCGTGATATATGCAACGATGGGGTATCCTTTGCCTGAACCGAAATGTGTTTCTCCAAGACCGGCAACAGCTGTATCATTCTCAAGATACACGGGAGATTTGAATTCGTTGTACAGTATTTCGGCAATGGGCTTTCCTATCCAGTCATGTGAAAGATGAGCGGTATTCTCGAGTTTGGTTTTATTTTCATTGAATATACCGGCGATACCACCAGCTATGGCAGTTGGTTTTTTGTTTTGGAGAAATTTTCTCCCCGTCTGTATGATAATATTGATACTCTCTGAAAAGTTTTGAGGGGTTGGAAATATAGCTACTTTTGAAACGGTATTGCCATCGATTGATGTTGAAATTCTCGTTTTTGTCCCACCAATATCAAAGATGACGTACATATATAATATATAATACGCTAAAAAGTGGAAGACAGGCAACAAAATCGTATAGCTATCAACGAATGCGGATAATATATCCTTCCAGTGGACGAAGGGTGAATGCCTGTAGATTTATCGATGTAGGAGTATCCTGATCAAGATAGGTGGTACATATGAGTGTTCCTTTTGGATAGTGTAGCGTGATAAGTTGTGACTTGTCCGAGAAATTGAGAGTGATAAGCATTTTTTCGTTTTTTGTTTCTCGAATAAAAGTGAAGACATCTTTTTGCGGCAGTACCAGTGACTGATATGTTCCATGAGTCAGCGCTTTCGACTTTCGTCGAATATTGATTAATGAACGGTATACATTAAAAAGGGATTTTACATTTTCGCATTCGGTTTTGACATTACACGTCTGAAAATTTGAAGCGATTGGGAGCCAGGGTGTATGTGTAGAAAAGCCGGCGAAAGGTTTTGGACTCCATTGCATTGGGGTTCGTGCAGCGTCACGATTTGACTGATTTGCAAGTTTTCTTTCCGTTAAAGGATCATGACATTGCTCTAGTGGTATATCAATATTTTCCATCCCTATTTCGTCTCCATAATAGATGAATGGCATACCTCGGAGTGAAAGGAGTAGCATGGCGGTAAGTCGGGCTTTATTTTTCCCAAGACGAGTTGCTACGCGTGGTTTATCGTGATTGCCGAGAACATAGACTGGCCAATCAACATCTGTGAGGGAGGATTCGAACGTGTCAATATATATTCGGTATTGTTGAGCGTTCCATGGTAAGGACATAAGGTGAAAATTAAAGGGTGCATGGAGATGATTGTTGCATGCTCTGTAGAGTCGTCCCATCTCGGGAATGTTAATATATGCCTCGCTTACCATAAATGATTTTTTTCGGTTTCCGAGCACTTCACAAAATGTTTGTATGATATCTGGCAGATCTATATTTTCATTACTTCTGGTATGCAAAAATTTGTTATATGGCAGATCTATTTTTGGATTGTATCGAGGATTAAGAGGATCGTCTCTGAACTGTTCGTCATAGAGGAGATGACAAATAGAGTCGGTGCGGAATCCATCTACGCCGCGGTTAAGCCAGAAATGAATATTATCGATCATTGCGGCTCTAACATCCTGATTTTTCCAATTCAGGTCAGGTTGTTCTTTAAAAAATGTATGGAGATAGTATTCATTAGTTGCACTATCGAGTTCCCATGCCGATCCACCAAATACACTTAACCAATTATTTGGTAGCCCATTGTTTTTTGGAGCATGCCAGATATACCAATCTCTTTTTGGATTTTTATCTGAACTGCGTGATTCTTGGAACCATTGGTGGCTTGATGAAGTATGGTTGGGGACAAAGTCCATTAAAATACGTATTCCTCGTTTATGCGCTTCTGTAATGAGACGATCAAAAGTATCATCATCTCCGAATATAGGATCGATTTTTTTAAAATCTGAAATGTCATATCCACCATCATGTAACGGCGATTGATAAATAGGGGACAGCCAAATGGTGTTTATGCCGAGAGAATCTTTTGTCCCGTCGTTAAGATAATCTAACTTCTCAATAATCCCTGCGATATCACCGTTACCGTCAGCGTTTGTGTCCTTAAAACTTCTGGTATAAATATGATATACAATTGCTTCTCGAGACCAATGTGAAGCAAGAAGATCTCGTACGCACAATTTTGCCATTTAGGATAATTTTAGACGTTTCTTTGTCTCGACTTTATACAACTCGACATTTGGCTGATTGAATGTATTGATATTAAGAAGCTCTCCTAAGAAGATTACTTCCATAATTTTATGTTGCATATATTGTCCAATGGAGTAAGGAGATATATCTGGAAGGATAATCTCCGTAAACGGGAGCTTTTGGTTTTTATATGCAACTTTTACGCTATAAAATATTGCATTGAGGATTTCAAAAAATGATTTTCCTTCAATATTTTCTACTAATGGAGGGAAATATAATGTGTTTGGTATGCGTGTATCATTTTGTATATTTTTACTGGTAACAAAAGATGTATAGGTATCACGCGGTCCTCCCAGATATAACTGTGCAACCGAATGAAGGTCTGTCGATCCGATTGAGATGGTCGGAGTAATACCAATACGAATTTCTTTACCGTCTTCATCATATTGTTTGCCGATACTTTCTCCAATAAGCTGCCGATACCACTTGTCCAGAGATTCAAGTTCCGGTACAAAAAAGAATGAATTATAAATGTGTTTTTTGTTTTGTATATGAGCACAGAGGATTGCAGCGGATAACATAGCAGGATTTTGTGATATATCTGTCCCAAGGCAGCGAGAACGCATAGATTGAGCACCTCCTAAAAATGCTTGTATATTGATGCCTGTTATAGCAAGAGGGAAAAGACCCACAGCAGAGAAGACGGAGAAACGTCCTCCAACCGCTTTCGGTATCGAAAGACACGATATCTTTTTTTCTTGTGTTTGTTGCCATAGTGTTGATTTTTTATCGGTGGTTACAACAATTCGATGAGCGAAAGAGTCAAATTTTTTCGACAATGTTGTAAAAAGAAACTCAAAGTTTGCGATAGCTTCTAATGTTGTACCTGATTTCGTTACAAGGTTTATCAAAAATTCGTTTGGATCATTAATTTGTGTTTCAATGAAAGAAATTAATGAATGAGCAAAAGATGGATTTGTGGTATCTAAGAAGATGATCTTAGGGAACCGATCAGGGAATAGGATATCAGTATGACCTTGTAATGCTGAATACACTGCTTGTGTACCAAGGTTCGAACCCCCAATACCTATAAGAAAAACGTATTTTAATGATGAAACATCAATTTTTTTATACAATTCTTCGACTTCAGCAATCAGATCAGGATCAAATGGTACATTAATACAACTTTCAGGTATATCATAGCTTGTTTGTGTTGCTATCTTTTGAAGATTTAAAGCAATATGGGAGAGCTGATGAGCGGAATTTTTTATATAATCCCATGACACGTGAGAATCTTTTTCGTTAAATATGAATTGCATAATCTTATTATAGATGATAGAGAAAATAAAAAAAATGAAAGTTTTATGATTGTTTATATAGTTGGGTCTTTACGGAGGCAATGATGGCGTGTCTATCTATTTCTTCATACTCCAAAAGTTCTTGAGGTTTTCCACTATGAGGTAATTTTTTTACCGCCAATGACTTAATTGGAACAGTGGATTGAGAAAGTGCTCGCATGACTGCTTCTCCAATGCCACCTTCTGCATAGTGATCTTCGACGGTAATAATAGTCTTTGTCTCATCGGCCGCTATTTTGAGTGTTTCGATATCAATCGGTTTTATACTATACAAGTCAATGATTCGTACAAAAATATTTTCTTGCTTCAGGCTTTCGTATGCGGCAAGTGCTTCGTGTAAGGTAATCCCTGCTGCAACAATAGTTGCTCTATCATGTGTGCTGTAACGAATGACTTTACATTTACCGATTGGAAATGTTTCTTTTGGATCGTACAAGATTGGTGTATCCATACGTGTTGTGCGAATATAACTTATACCGTGATGTCTCGTAGTTTCTTCCACAAGCTTTTCTGTTGCAATCGCATCACTGGGATACAATACAACGCTGTTGATAATTGCTCTAAACATAGCTATATCCATGAGCCCCATTTGCGAGATGCCGTCTTCTCCGATTGATACGCCACTATGGGAGCCGACAAAAACAATATTTGCGTTTGAATATTGACTCATGCGGATTTGGTCTAATGCGCGTGTCAAAAAAGCGGCAAATGTTGAAACAAATGGTAGTTTGCCGCGGCGAGCGAGACCGATGGCTACACCAATCATGTTTTGTTCGGCAATAAACATCTCAAAAAATCGGTCAGGAAATATTTTTTGAAACGTATTGGCATAGGTTGCATTGCTTGTCTCGGCATCAAGTACAACGATAGTAGGGTTATGAGTTGCTATGCGTACTAAGGCATTGCCGTATGCTTTTCTTGTCGCAATCGGTAAAGTTAAATCATACTGTGGCAATGGTAGTGGTATGGATGGTTGAGCCGCCGTTTTCTCCCGTGATTGAAACGGATGTTGTGGTAATGCTTGTATGAATGAATCGTCAATAGTGCCTATTTCTGAAAGGGCATTATGATATTCTTCGGTAGAGAGAACCTTCCCATGCCAGTTCGGCTGATCCTCAAGAAATGATATACCTTTTCCCTTTGTTGTTTTAGCAATAATCATAACTGGTCGGTCAAAACTTTTCTGCGCTTCTTCGAATGAGGAAATCAATTCAGAGAACGAATGTCCATCATGAACGATAATAGTTTTCCACCCAAACGATGCGATGCGTTCGGCATAACTTTTAATATCATGCCCCAACATTGTCTCACCTCGTTGTCCGAGACGATTGACGTCAATCATACCAATAAGATTATTCAAATGATAATATGAAGCCACTTGTATAGCTTCCCATACAGATCCTTCTGCCATTTCGCTATCACCTAACAAGACATATGTTCGATATGGTATCTTATCGATGTATTTGCTGTTTAATGCCATTCCTATACCTATTGAGAGTCCTTGCCCAAGTGAACCCGTTGCTGCCTCTGTATAAGGGAATTGGCTCGTTGGATGCCCTTCCAGTCGGCTACCGAACTTTCGAAGTGTTGAGAGTTCTTCTTTCGGGATTGCGCCTGTGACCGCATAAAGCGCATATAAGAGCGGTGCGGCATGTCCTTTAGAAAAGATCAAACGATCATTATATGGATTATTTATATCTAAGGTATCAAACGAAAAAAAACCACCCCAGAAAAGGGTAGTCATGATTTCAACCGCCGAAAGTGCTGATGTTGGATGTCCAGAACCGGCGTGCGTTGTTGCCGATAAAATGTGTTTACGGAGTATTTTCGCAAGGGATGGCAATACAACAGTATTGTTTGATGATTTTTTTTCTATCGCCATTCTATTAAAAGTTTTGAAATAGGAGCGACAAGTTTTATAGTTACTGTATTCTGTGCCGCATTATATCCTTTCGACTTGTACATGGAGCTGCCAACTTTATCGAAATCAGGAATCTCTTTTAGTTGAACATCAGGTAATGCCATGATTTGTACACCGGTATCTTTGGGAATAGAAAAGATAAGTGATCCTTCCGGCGTGTTGAATTCGAATGTTTGACTTTGGATAAGATTCCCCACAGTTATCGTAGCAGATGACGAAATGCCACGTATACCAAGATACTCGGTATGCGTTGCAGCGAGATCAATGTTCATATTAGCAGTCGCAGCACCGAGATAGAGACGGATAGGAATATCTTGATTCAACAAAAGGTTGAATGTATTGATTTTTTTGCCGAATCCTTGCCATATTCCATTACTACCGAGAGCAACTCCTTGCATATCGTTCTCGATGTCGTTATTCATTGAAAGTTTTGTAAAGTTTGTGGTAAATTCTCCTTCCACGAGGTCATTGCTACCACTGGTAATGGTTATATCTCCATCACCGACAGTGATATATATATGTGCAATAGTTATATCCGGCTCAATAGGGATACGAATAGATTGGGTTTCAATTATATGACGGGTACTTTCGAGCGATGCAGATCTAAAGATGGCGTTGGAGACAATACCAATTGACGCTGTGGTTACGATAAGACCGATGATAATAGATAGACGGCCGGTTCGAGAGAGTAAAGAGAGTCCGATGAAGATGATTCCGAGCGGTATAAGTTGAGGCCAGTCAGCATTAAATGTTATTCCTAAGATCCTTAAAGAGTTGAGTAGATAGGCAATACCGACAATAATACAAAGGAGACCAATAAATAGAAAACCAAAATTTAATCGTGTTGTATAATTGTTGTGTTTTGGTTGTTGCATAATCAATAGTTATCGTCGCTTATATCGTAATATAAAATAGATTCCGACAAGAATCATAAAAAGTGCTGATGTGCTATCCCACCGAATCAAATTCCAAAGATAAATAAATGGCGTAGGTTTTGTAAAAGCAAAGAGTCCAATGATGACAATGATGAGCGCAATCACATTACGTTGGGTCGATCGTTCAGGACTATCTTCTCTTACCTTATTTATAATTGATCGGAAAAAGTTATTTGTTATTTGTTGTATTTCTGATAATTTCTTCATGACGTATTCTAATTGTACGATATGGTTAAAAGTGATAGCAAGGGAGTGGTGATAATCAAGCATAAAAAGAAGTGATTTTGCGAGCAAAATTATGCATAATTATTCGACAATTAATGCTCATATTTTGTAATAAAAAATCCGGATTACTCCGGATTTTTTATCTCCAAGTTTATTTTATACTATTTTACTGCGAACATGCACCGTTGTTACAACTCAACGGACAAGTGGCAGTTTCTTCACTGGGAAGATAGTTATCATCTTCGCCAGCAACACAGGTCATCTCTTTGATGTTTTTACCATCCAAGCATTCATCAGATACAACCTGTTCATTACCGCTCTCATCAATATAAGTAACTTGTCCTTTCGTTGTCAGAGGATCATCGGCATCAATATCAGAGTCAACGCATGTTCGTGCAAGACATTGATTATCACTCCAAATGCCTTTACAATATCGTTCTTCAAGAACGTTCATTGTTCGTTGTGCACGTTCCGCGCTGATTCGAGCTCTTTCTAACTCTTTTATCTTAATTTGATGTTGTATGAGAACATAATAATCGACTGCAATTGCAACGACGAGAATGATGAGAACAATGGTTTCCCATGTGTTTTTTTGCTTTGTTTCTGACATATTATTTTATTTTTATTTCGATCTTTTTTGTTAGCTACTGTCTATATTATACACACTTAAACGGTGATAAAGTATAGTGCCTGTGGAAAAATATAAATGGAGGGAATCGTTACCTTATATAAAGCTATGAGGATCTGCTCTATTTGAGCCATAAGGATGTAATATAAAACTTTTTTATTATAGTAATTCCCCCTGTGGATGAGATTACTTTAGGCTCTTCGTTTCTATGTTTCTGTGAGTGTATAGTGTTGTGGTACAATGCAAATGAAAAAACAACAAGTAAGCACTACTCAATGACCAAAAAAACTGCACTAAGTACCAAAAGCAATATTACGCAAATCTGTAAAAGGGATGGACGTATTGTTCCCTTTCATATTGAAAAAATAGCAGAAGCGGTTTTTAAAGCGATTGAGGCAGCACAAGAAATTGAGGAAGAGAAGGATCAGGAGGGAGCAGTTAAGCTGGTGACGGAAAACGTGGTGCAATCGTTGCGAAAAAAATTTCATGTTCGTTCTATCCCTGCTGTTGAAGAAATTCAAGATATTGTGGAAGAAGAACTTGTTAAAGCGAACCTTTTTAAGACAGCAAAAGCTTATATCATTTATCGCGAACAACGGTCGAGAGTCCGTGAAGTAGAACACGCGTTAGCGAGTCCGAGTGAGATGGTTGATAAGTATTTAAACCAGGTTGATTGGAGAGTTCGAGAAAATAGTAATATGGGATATTCATTGCAAGGACTCAATAACCATATTGTCTCACTGATCAGTTCTCAATATTGGCTTAATCGTATCTATCCACAAGAAGTGCGTGAAGCGCATACAGAGGGAGATCTACATATCCATGACTTACAATTATTGGCTGCTTACTGTGGCGGATGGGATTTACAAGACCTCTTGATAAAGGGGTTTGGAGGAAATGTTGCAGGGAAGGTTCAATCAAAACCGCCAAAGCATTTTAGAACAGCGCTTGGTCAAGTCGTTAATTTTTTCTATACCTTGCAAGGAGAAGCTGCGGGTGCGCAGGCATTCTCGAATTTCGATACACTTTTAGCTCCTTTTATCAGATACGATGGGCTTGCTTTCAATGGAGTTAAACAATGTTTACAAGAGTTTTTATTTAACATGAATGTGCCGACAAGGGTTGGCTTTCAGACTCCATTTACGAACATTACTATGGACCTCGTTCCTGATAAATTGACAGGTGATAAGTCGGTTATTATTGGTGGGCAACCGCAAAAAGAAACTTATAAAGAGTTTCAAAAAGAGATGGATATGTTGAACAGTGCGTTCGCGGAAGTTATGCTTGAGGGTGATGCAGCAGGTAAAGTATTTACTTTTCCAATACCGACATATAACATCACTTCTGATTTTGATTGGGACAATCCTGTTTTGGAGTCGGTCTGGAAAATGACAGCAAAGTACGGCATTCCTTATTTCAGCAACTTTATAAATTCAGATATGAAGCCTGAAGATGCTCGAAGTATGTGTTGTAGGTTGCGTCTTGATAATCGTGAGTTGCGGCATAGAGGAGGAGGGCTTTTTTCAGCCAATCCGCTGACGGGGAGTATTGGTGTAGTAACAATTAATCTCCCTCGTATTGGTTATCTTGCGACTACGAAAGAAGATTTTTTAAAACGTCTTGCATATTTGATGGACATTGCAAAAACATCATTAGTCATTAAAAGAAAAGCTATTGAAAAATTTACAGAACAAGGACTTTATCCGTACGCTAAAGATTTTTTGAAATCTATTAAGGATACCTTTGGACAATATTGGAGAAATCATTTTAACACGATTGGCATTTGCGGGATGAATGAAACGGCACTTAATTTTTTAGGAAAAGATAAAAATCTTGGTACTTCAGAAGGAAATGAATTTGCCAAAGAAGTTTTGGAGTTCATGAGAATGAGATTGTTGAAATATCAGGAGGAGGAAGACAGTTTATTTAATTTAGAGGCAACTCCCGCAGAAAGTACTGCATACAGATTCGCTATAAAGGATAAAGAAAAATTTGCAGGTATTGTATGTGCAAACGAGAGTGCGTATCAGGAAATGGGAGCGGATCCATACTATACCAATTCAACACATTTGCCGGTTAATTATTCAGATGATATTTTCGACGTCCTTGATTTACAAGATGAATTGCAAACATTATATACTGGTGGGACAGTATTACATGTATTTTTAGGAGAACAGTTGCCAAATATCGAGGCAACCAAGGCGCTTGTTCGAAGAATAGCTGAAAATTATAAACTTCCGTATTATACGATCACACCGACCTTTAGTGTATGTCCCAAGCACGGCTATCTGTCGGGAGAAAAGCATTTTTGTTCCATATGTGATGAAGAAAATGGATACGTAGAAGGCATGGTTGTTGATGAAAAAAGACAAAAGTGTGAAGTATTTTCGAGAATAGTCGGATATCTTCGCCCTGTGGATCAATGGAACAAAGGGAAAAAGGCAGAGTTTAAAGATAGACGAACATTTGATAAAAAGGTTAAAGATATATCTTCCGACACTTCTCAGAAAGTAAAAAAGGTTTCAGTTGCTCGATAAAAATTATTAAATAATTAAGACATGCGTATAGGAGGACTTCAAAAAAGTTCCTTACTTGACTATCCAGGGAAAATATCAGCTGTTATATTTACTATCGGTTGTAATTTTTGTTGCGGATTTTGTCATAATCAGGAGCTTATTATTGACTGTAGTGAAACTTTCTATATAACAGAAGAAGCTTTTTTTTCTTTCCTCGATAGACGGAAGAAGTTGCTTGATGCAGTGGTAATTACAGGTGGAGAACCTACATTACAAAAGGATTTAATAGATTTTATAAGAAGAATTAAAGAAAAAGGTTTTTTAGTTAAACTTGATACAAATGGCACGAATCCGAGAGTTATGGAACGTCTTATTGGAAAGGGTATGATAGATTTCTATGCTATGGATATTAAACATAGGGTGGAAAAAGAGGCATACGAGTGTGTGACTGCGCGACCAATTGATATTACGGCAATCAATGAGAGTATAAGTCTGATACAAAACAGTGGAGCTGACTATGAATTTAGAACCACACTGATTGAAGGGCTACATACCTTTGAGGATGTAATATCTATAGCACAAACATTGAAGGGATCTCGTCGATATGTTCTACAAAAGTTTGTATCAAGAGAAGTCTTAAACGACTCGACGTATAAAAGTAAAAAGGCATTTTCTCATAAACAGTTAACGGAATTAGCAAGATTGTGTTCAGATTTGGTGAAGGAGTGCACCATTCGTTAAAAAAATAATTTTTATTAACTAAAATCCAATTTTTTTCTTGCCAGTTTCTGATTGAGCCGTTTTCGAGAGATCTGTTTTAAGTATTCCAAATTGTTTTTCGTAATCATTGACACATTGATTAAGCAGTAACGCCATTCGTTTTGCGTGTTGAGGTGTTACATAAAACTGACGTGCTTGGTTGCCGGAGATAATCATAAGTTGAAATAATTCTTCATCGAATCGGACAGTGGTATTTGTTATGATTTTTCCTTCTGGATCAAGGTTGATTTGTATTTTTTGTTCTTCCATTTTTTTATCGTTTTGACGTCGAGACGACTTTCCATGGTAATTGATGCCCAAGTGGTAGTGAAAAACCTGCCGCGGCAACGTGTCCTCCTCCACCATATTGTTGCGCAAGTTTTGCGACGTCGACTGTACCGTTTGAGCGTAGTGAAACACGAATAAGATCTTTCTTTATTGACCATATGATACCGATTGAAAAATCTTTTTGCACAAGCGCATTGCCGATTTCTGAAGAAAGTACGGGAGAATTGACGGCGTATGCTTTGTGTTTTTCAAAAGTAACCAATTGTGCTTGGTTAATCAGTTTATGAATAATATGACTTTGATACAGCAGGATCGTTTTTCCTGCAATAATGTGTTGTTTCCGCAGAGAATTTATTTCTATATCTTTGGCGAGCTTATCCCATTGGGAAAATGAGAATTGTTTTGCATCGAGCACGGCGGAAATTTCTTTTGTATAAGGAAGGAGAAATTTCCATAAATCTACGTCTTCAACATGACGAATAATTCGAGGCAATGATTCTTTCGGGAAAAAATATTTCCACGCAAGCACACAACCCGAATGGTTTATATCGTATATTGCGTTAGGAAGACTTGTAAGCTTTTTTTCTGCGGTTATATGATGATCAATGACGATAAGGGAATCATTTTGTGCCAAAAGGCTTTGCATGATATCTTCGGAATAGCAAAAGTCTATGCAGTATATAGACTTATTTTTAAGGTCTGCAGGTATGGATTTTTGATGCTCAACGGGTAAATAATCCGCTTTATTTTTGAAGAATTTCCATGCAACCCATGCAGAAGTTTGTCCGTCAAGACAATTTTTATGATACAAAATTACTATTTTTTTCATATTTTTTTTTGGAATTTGCTATAGCTGTCATTGCAGGTAATTCTTTGCCTGATAAAAATTCAAGCATTGCACTGCCGCCTGTTGAAACGAAACCGAATTTATCTTCGAGGTGCAGTGTTGTGATAACTTTTGTCGTATCGCCACCACCTATGATTGAAAATGCGTTCGATTTGGCAATTGTGCGTGCGATCTCATATGTTCCTTTCATAAATGGCTTTTCTTCAACAAGTCCCATTGGCCCCGCCCATATGATTGTTTTTGCTGTTTTTAGTATTGCATTATAGTGTTTGACCGTTGCAGGTCCGATGTCTAAAATTCTGTCGTCTTGTTTTACTTCATCTATGGGGAGAATAATTTTATTATCCCTTAATAACCGTTTAGCTGTTGTAAGCATTTTTTCATCATAGATTGATGATCCGATATCAATACCTGCCGCTTTTTGAAGAGTTAATGCTGCACCTCCACCGAGCAGGATATAGTCTACTGCCGGTAAAAACTTTTCAATAACTCCAATTTTGTCGGAAATTTTTGTACCGCCAATAATCAACACGAACGGTGATTCCGCCTTTTTAAGTACTTTTTTGAGTATTGTAATTTCTTCTTTAAAGCGTGGTCCCAATTTGCTTGGTAGGAAGAGTGGGATGCCAACGTATGATGCTTGTCTCCGATGGCTTGTGGCGAAATCGTCATTTATATAAAAATCGCCGAGTTCAGCTAATTCTTTTGCGAATGATTTACTGTTTTTTTCTTCACCCGGGAAGAATCGGATATTCTCACATAGGAAGATACTTCCTTTCTCTGCTTTTTGAATGAGTATTTTGGCTAATCGTAGATCTGAAATTGGCAAGAATCCGACAGATGTTCCCATGGCTTCTTGGAGTAGAGGTCGAAATGGCTGTAGACTCAATTCTTTATCATAGCCCGTCGGGCGGCCACGATGACTTATTATGACAACTTTATTTGACGATTTTGCAATCGATTTGATCGTCTTGAGTACATTTTTGAATCGTACTGTTTCTTCAGCTTTTTTAATTGTTTTTATATCAAGATTTACTTGTACAATATATGTTTTCATATCTTTAGTATATCGCAAAGAAAAATTTTTTCTAAGAGCTTTTGGGAATACACAAACTCCCCTTTTTTAAGGGGAGTTTGTGCCAATAATCGGAGGCGGCAATTCTTAGTCGATAATGTGTCAATTAAAAATTACTGTGCACTCACTAGTATTTATACTAATACTATAGTTTTTTTATTTTGTCAATAATAACATAATGATTATCAAAAGGGAATTTTTTAAAAAAAACTTTCCAGAATGATATGATTTTCTGCTATACCGTTTTTTCGGAGTCCTTTCCATAGGTCTGCGACAAAACTATTTGGACCACAAATGAAAAAGTAGGGATCTGGTGATACAGGAATTAATTTTTGTATAGTATCTGCGGTAAGCCGTTCTTTTTGATCAGTGCGATGTAGGATAAATGAGAAATTTTCCCATGTATTTTGCAGCTCGGTAAAGTTTTGTATAAAAGCGGATTGAGAGGGTATCCGTACAGTATAGATAAGAGTTATTCGTGCAGTGTTATCGTGTATCTCTGCTTGATGACGAATAATACTATAGAAGGGGGTAATACCAATACCTGCGGCAAGAAAGACAATATTTTGCATATCTGGTGCTGGGAAGAAATTACCTTGAGGCTCAGAGAGTAATAATGACGCACCAATCGGTAATTCATGCAGTGCTCCCGAGAAAATACCCATTTTTTTTATAGTAAGTGCGATATATCTATCCGATGGGATATTAGAAATAGTATAGGCTTTTTCTTGAAGAATATGTGGATGATGGGGGAGTGCGACGGAAACATATTGACCCGGCGTATATACAAAACCTTCATCCTTTATATCAAGATACAATGTTGCGATATCCTCTGTGAGGATTTCTTTTCCTTTGAGTATGGCGTGGTTAACGAGCATGTCGTTTTTTATTATAATCTTCAATTGCTGCTTTAAGTGCAAGATGACCGAGGACGGAACAATGAATTTTTCGATCAGGTAATCCTCCGAGTCGTTCTGCAATACTTTGTGGTTTTAGGTGTTTTGCATCATGTATGTTCATACCACCATTTTCTGTGACGATAATAGACATCATTGATGTGGAGGCAATAGCAGAGGCGCAGCCATACGTACGCCATTTACAATCAGTGATGCATTGTGTCTTGGGATTGACTTGAATCCAAACACTCATTATGTCGCCACATGCAGGGCTACCAACAATACCTTTCCCATCAGCATGATATTCTTTTTCGTTCCACAGTATATTTCGTGGGTTCAGAAAATGATCGCGTACTGTTTCGCTGTATAACCATTTTTGATTTTTGTCTCCTGCTGCGGCGACATCACCATCGTAATTATTCATTGTAAGGGAGATATATTTCTTAAGCGTTCGACAAGCTTGGGTAAAATATTCATAACATAGTCAATGTCTTTCATTGTGGTATATTTTCCAAGAGTGAACCGAATACTCCCATGTGCCCATTCATCAGAGGCATTAATTGCTTTTAAAACATGAGAAGGAGAAAGGTCGTTTGTACTGCATGCTGATGCTGTTGATACAGCAACCCCATGGTGATCAAGCAGCAAAAGAAGTGACTCTCCTTCAATGCCATAAAATGATACATGGATATTATTAGGAAGACGATGAATTCGGTGCCCATTCAGACGAGTTTTGGGGATTTTGATAAGTTTTTTGATAAAGTATTCTCTCAATGCAGTTAACCGTTCAGACTCTTTTGACCGTTTTTTATCTATTCTTGTCAGTGCTTCTGCGAATCCGATGATGTATGGAATATTTTCAGTTCCGCCTCGTCGTTTTTTTTCTTGTCCGCCACCAACAATTAAGGGGTCTATACGGACTCCATTTTTAATATAGAGGCAACCAACCCCTTTCGGCCCATATATTTTTGAACCATTGATTGTTAATAAATCAACACCTAATTTTTGTACATCGAGATTCATTGTTCCTGCTGCCTGACAGGCATCTGTATGAAAAAAAGGTGTTATTGTTTGATGGTGTTTTTTAATAAGAGATGAGATTTTTCTGATGGGCTGTATTGTCCCTATTTCGTTATTTGCCATCATAATTGATACAAGAATAGTTTGAGGTGTTAATGCATCTTTCAGGGAAGAAAGTTTTACTATACCCGTAGAAGAAGTAGGTAAGTAGGTAACAAGGAATCCTTCTTTTTCAAGCTTGCTCGCCGATTCAAGAACAGCCTTATGTTCGATACTTGAAACAACAATGTGGCGGCCATGAGAGCGGTAGGCATGTGCAACTCCTTGCAGTGCGATATTATCTGATTCAGTGCCGGATCCGGTAAAAAGTATTTCTTGTGGCTGTACATTAAGTACTCGAGCAACATCGTTACGTGCATTCTCGAGGGTAGTATGTGCGTTGCGTCCTTCTGTGTGTAACGAAGATGGATTGCCGAAGATTTCTGTGAAATAGGGCTGCATCTTTTGTGCCACATACGGGTCTACGGGCGTTGTTGCTGCATAGTCGAGATAGATTCTCTTTTTCATGATATCATTATTGTAACGTATTGTTGATAAAAGAAAAAATAGATAAAAATAACATGAAAATAAACATTAAAGAGGAAAAATGTCTTGGCTGTGGCTTATGTATAAATATCGCGCCGGGCACGTTTGAGCATGATGAGAATGGTAAAGCAAAGGTAAAAGATGTTGTAAGCGATACTCCCGCAGATATTAAAACAGCGGCACAAATGTGC
This sequence comes from bacterium, assembly GCA_043808035.1. GTDB lineage: Bacteria > Patescibacteriota > Minisyncoccia > UBA6257 > Colwellbacteraceae > JAZDFH01. Next base: position 17,585 of record JAZDFH010000025.1, read on the forward strand.
TCTCAATCGGCAATTGAGATTGAAGAGTAATTATGACGTTTTTAACATTCCTACTGTGTAGGCTTGAAGGGGAATATTATTTTTGAGATTCAAGGAATTCAAAAACTTTTTGTGTTAGAAGGTTGTTGTCGATATACGATTGTAATTGCACTCTGTCTGCTTGTGGATACCTCTTTAAAAGACGAGAAACTTCTTCTTCTCGTTCTTTTTCTGATACGGAAATGTTTTCTTTTTTAATCAATTCTTCAAATACAAATTGTGTTTTAAGTGTATCTTCTGCTGTTTTATTCCATTGTTTCCTTAATTCTTCTTCGGTTTTTTTAGTTTCTTTAAGATATTCCTCAAAAGTGATATTGGCGTGAGCAAGGTCATGTGTGAACTGATGCTCAATTCGTTTGGTCTCGTTTTCGATAAGTAGTGCGGGCAATTCGATAGTCGATGATTCGACAATTGTTTTTACTATTTTTTCGCGTTTTTCTGAGACTGATTGCATTTCTTTCTCTTTTCTTATATTTTCAGAAAGTTTGGATTTAAAGTCGGCGACGTTTTTAAAATCTCCGAGCGTCTTTATATCATCATCAGTTAGTTCTGGTAATGGTAGTTCTATAGACTCTTCTGTTTGGATTTTTTGATCATCAATTTTTTGTTCCACTGTTTCATTGGGTGGTATGTTTTGTGGGACTTGTGTCTCAAGCGCTTTTCGTTTTTTTACTTCCGCTATAATGTTTTCGATTTCTTTTTCCTCAACAGTGATTTCTATTTTTTGTGCATTTTCTTTTTGTGCAATCTTTTTGTAGTCACCGAGCTGTATATGCGGCATAACCGCCGTGGTAAGAGTAAACTCCAGAGGATTACCTGCGCCAATTTTGGTGATCTGAATTTTTGGATGACCAATCGCATCAATAGTATTTTCTTCGATCATATTGAGATATGCGGTATTGAGGGCCATTTCAGCCATCTCTTCGAGTATCGATGCTTCGCCGATACGATCTGCAAGCATAGCTATGGGAGCTTTCCCCTTGCGAAATCCTGGTAATGTTATATTTGCTCCAAGCTTTTGAATTGCAGATGTTCGATAACCATCGAATGTCTCTGCAGAAATTGATCCTTTTATTTCAACTTCACTTTGTGGAAGATTTTTTATTTTAACTGTATATGATTTAGTGTCTGTCATACCGTTTTTAGAAATATTTATTTAATACAGTGTTTAGTCTATCGTGATATTGGGTTGAGTGTCAAAATAACGTTGTAGATAGAAAAAAAGGTTACCGAAATACTACCGAGTAGATAAGAAAACGGTTACCGTGTCGTCATATGAACATGATGACAAAAAAGAACATATTCAAGGAACACCTAACCGAATGGCTCAACGCCAAAGGGGACAAAAAGAAACGAGGCAAAATCATACAACATATCTGTTTCGTAACACAGATG
>JAZDFH010000026.1:0-2548 GCA_043808035.1 bacterium
AAATCACATCTTTGCTTCGTTCGTCGCTTTTGTTAAACTTGAGTATACAAGACTTCATGACGGCGTATCGTGGTATGAACAAAAGGCGGTTTATGCCAGAATGGGGACGAGATTTGCGTTGAGTGCGTAAGTCCTATTAAAATTCAGTTTTGAATCTACGGCGAGGTCACGAATGATAAATGCCTCCATTTGTGTTCCAACCGCATCTGCCATATAGACAATAAGTGGGATGAATGCGGCTAGAATAAGGTTTTTCGATAACGTAGCTTCGAAACTTTTAACAACTCCTGCAGCAAACATTCCACCAAGTAATCCTAGGAGAAGCCACGGCAGGCGATGTTTGAGTGATTTTATAAGGGGAATTTCAAAAATATTATCGAACGAGCCCTTATGTAGCACACCACCAAAACGGAGAAGATTTTCAACTGATTCGGAATCGAGTATCTGCAAAATGGTATCTATCGGTACGCATCCGACAAGACGATTTTTATCATCAATAACAGGGATTGCTTTCAGTTTATTTTTCAGTGCAAGGAACGCAATTTGTTCTTGGTCGAGATTAGTTGGGACGCTAATAATCTTTGGCGAAGAAAGAGAGGAGAGAGGGGTCTCTTTTGTGGAACGAAGGATGTCTTTCAAAGAGACAACACCTTTCAATTCAGATTCATCGTCCAATAAGTAAAGATAGTTGATAGTATCGAAAGAGTTTATAGAGAGTAATAGGTTTTGAGCTTCTTCCACCGTGGCAGTATTCGAGATGGTCGGAATATTTTTTACCATAAGGTGCCCTGCTGTTTCCTCCTTGTATGTTTTTTTGCTTCCCATTTTTTTATTATACTCGAAATCTATAGTGGTTATTTTTTTGTGAGGTATGCCTCGCAGTCGATTCATATTCTATTAAATCGATTTTGCGGTGGCAAGATTAAGACAACCATCAAAGATATGTCTGCTTATGAATTTTTAGTCGAAGACATTGAATGAACAAAATGAGCTGAATGGTCGGGATGCCGGGATTCGAACCCGGACTACATGCTCCCAAAGCAAGCGTGCTAGCCGTTACACTACATCCCGTCAAATTTTTGTCTCCCCGGGAGGAATCGAACCTCCATCTAGAGCTTAGAAGGCTCCTATTCTATCCGTTGAACTACAGGGAGTCATTATCTCTCGGGTAGACACTACAACCATTATTACCTATTCAGGGCAAAAAATGCAAGCATGAATATGTCAAAAATTGGAATAAAAAGGAATTTTTTTCAGTATTTTGAAAAACCGTTTTTTAACTTTTATAACGGTTGGGATATATTATTAGGACTTACGCACATCCCACCACGCAATAAATATGAGATAATGTATATATTACCTCTTGTTTATATCCTTAATATGGTATACTTATAATATATTTATGGAATTTTCAATTGGCCTGGTATCTCTTTTGATATGGTTGACCGCTGTCACATTGGCGAGTCTTGGAATTGTTGTTCTATTGGGGAATAGCAGTAAGGGGCCACGAGTTTTTTTTGTTCTTTCATGTGCTGTTTCTTTATGGCTCATTTCGCATGGTTTCTACCATGCGGCAAATTATGAAGCAGCTCTCTATTTTATTAAAGGGAACTATTTTTTCGGAGGAGTTCTCGCCGCAGTATTTTTTTATTTCGCTCTTGTTTTTCCTGAAGGCAAAAAACAAAAATGGTGGGTTATCCCGGCGCTTATTATCTCTCAAATTATCCTTTTTGCAATATATGCATATACCAATTCCATTGTATATGGAGCGGAGTTTATCGGGGGGTTCCAACAATGGGCATGGCATTATGGAAGTTTGGGTATTTTATTTGATTTCTTTTTCTATCTGTATTGGGGAGGTGGACTGTTGATAATTTTTAAAAAATTTTGGCATACAGATAAAGAAAATCCAAAACGCCTTCAGTTAAAAGCTATGTTAATAGCGATGATTATTGCTATTTCTCCGACAAGCGTTATGAATATTTTGTTACCGAAATTAGGATATTTCTCTTTAGATTGGTTGGGAGCAATCACTGTATTGGCTTTCATATCGGTAATGGCATACTCGATTATGGAATATAACCAAATGGATGTAAAAGCGGTAGCAGCAGAAGTATTGGTATTGGTTATGGTTATTGTTCTTTTCGCAAATATTTTTACCGAAGGAGTTCTTTTCGGCTTATGGGGAAGGTTGACAATTTTTACAGTGTTCGCCTTTATAGGTGTTTATTTTATTAAATCGATTTTGCGGGAAGCTCGACAAAAAGAAGAACTTTCTCATCTTAATTTAAAGTTAACCGACCTCAATCTCCACCTGGAAGACAAAGTGCGAGAACAAACAGCAGAGATACGGAAAGCCTACGAAGTCGAGAAGAAAGCAAGACATGATCTTGAGGCGCTTGATATAGCAAAGACAGACTTTATGCTCACCACCCAACATCACTTGCGTACACCACTGACAATAGTAAAAGCAGTGGCAAACATGCTTGTCGGGAAGAAAGAAGGGGATGTGTATACCAAGACAGATACGGCGTTTATCGAAAAGCTT
>JAZDFH010000027.1:0-17810 GCA_043808035.1 bacterium
ATCACATCTTTGCTTCGTTCGTCGCTTTTGTTAAACTTGAGTATACAAGACTTCATGACGGCGTATCGTGGTATGAACAAAAGGCGGTTTATGCCAGAATGGGGACGAGATTTGCGTTGAGTGCGTAAGTCCTAATAAAATTAAAGATATGGGGAACAATGGAAAACAAAAAAATAAAATAAGGGTCTTGTTAACAGGTGGTGGGAGTGGTGGACATGTATACCCACTTATTGCCGTTGCAATCGAAATACAGATGTTGGCTGCCAAATCAGGGGAGGGAATAGATGTTCGGTATGTGGGTACTTCAGGAGTATATCGGACACTTTTTGAAAATAATGCGATTATAGTACATAACATTTTGGGAGCAAAATTACGCCGTTATTTCTCATTGGCGAATTTTATTGATATTCCTAAATTGATTATCAGTTTTGTACAAGCTTTATGGTACTTGTTTTTCTTTATGCCCGATGTTGTTTTTTCAAAAGGGGGACCTGGCGCATTATCTGTTGTTTTTGCTGCCAGGTGGTATCGTATACCTGTTGTTATTCATGAGTCCGATACGGTACCGGGTCTTACTAATAAAATTTCAGGAAAGTTTGCGAATACGATAGCACTCTCGTTTGTTTCCGCACAATCGTATTTCGATGAGAAGAAGATTGTTGTGGTTGGCAACCCCGTTAGAACAGTTCTATTCAAGCAAGAAGAGAATGATACCAAAGAACATATAAAAAAATTTTGGGGTTTTGATGCACACGTGCCACTTATTTTGGTTCTTGGTGGCTCTCAAGGAGCGACACGAATCAATTCCTTTATTATTGACGTACTAAGAGATTTGTTGCCATTTACACAGGTTTTGCATCAAACAGGAAAGGCGAATTATCAAACAGTTCTTAGTGAGATATCCTTTCTACATGATTCGTTGGATACACATTTGCAAGATAGATATAAAGCAGTCGACTATTTTAATACCGATATACGGCTTGCGCTCATTTCCGCTGATATTGTGGTGAGTAGAGCCGGAGCAGGTAGTATTTTTGAATTGGCGGCATTTAGTAAGCCTTCGATTTTATTGCCTCTCCCTGAATCAGCAGGAGACCATCAGGTGAAGAATGCTTATGAATATGCGGAGACAGGAGCGGCGTTGGTTGTGGAAGAAAGTAATTTATTGCCAAACATGTTTATAAATCAAGTAAAAAGGATTTTAGAAAGTTCGGAGACCATGAATGCTATGGGAAAAGCAGCATATCAATTCTATCGTCCCGACGCGGCTTTAAATTTAGCGAAAATCGTCTTACAATTAGGGGAATGAAGAAAATAAGAGTACGATTCGCACCATCTCCTACAGGCTCGATGCATATCGGTAATTTACGGACAGCTTTGTATGCATATTGTGTGGCGAAACAAAATCAAGGAGATTTCATTGTGCGGATAGAGGATACCGACCAGTCACGGTTTATTGATGGTGCTGTTGATAAAGTTTTTGAAACACTGAAATGGGCAGGCTTAAACAACGACGAAGGCGTAATGATGAACGAAAACGGTGTAGTCTCGGAAAAGGGTGAATATAGTCCATATTTCCAATCAAAACGTCTTGATATATATAAACAATATGTCACTCTACTTTTAGAGAAAGGAGTTGCGTATCCTTGTTTCTGTTCAAAAGAAAGACTTGATAATATTCGTAAAGAACAACAGTTGGCTAAAAAGTCTCCGAAATATGACAAATGTTGTCTCGCTCTTTCAAAAGCAGAGGCAGAACAACGTATCGATACGGGAGAGGAACATGTCATTCGTTTAAATATTCCATCAGATAAGATTATCACGTTCACTGATGCGGTATATGGAAAAATATCGGTTCCTGGTCATTCGTTGGATGATCAGGTATTGATAAAATCTGATGGTTTTCCAACGTATCATTTTGCAGTTGTCGTCGATGATCATCTAATGGAGATATCGCATGTCATTCGAGGCGAGGATTGGATACCAAGCGCACCGAAACATGTTCTTCTTTATGAATACTTTGGGTGGGAAATGCCAACATTTGTTCACTTGCCAAACATATTAGGGGATAACAAAAAGAAACTTTCGAAGCGACAAGGAGACGTCAGTGTGGAAGATTTTATCGACAAAGGCTATCTTCCCGAAGCTGTTATCAATTTTATTGCGTTTTTGGGATGGCATCCAAAGGAGGACAAAGACGTCATGTCTATTACCGAGATAATATCGGAATTCGACGTTTCGCGAATCCAAAAAGCCGGTGCGAAGTTTGACAGAGAAAAATTAGATTGGCTTAACGGATATTATATCAAGCAACTTTCGATAGCTGATTTTATGACGCATGCACATGCTTTTTTACCGAACGATTGGAAACTGAATGAAGCGATGATTTTGTCGGTACAACCGAGAATAAAAACGTTTTCGGAATTGAAAGAATTGGTTTCTTTTTATTTTGACATACCTGATTATGATGTGTCACTTTTGCAATGGAAAGATATGAACATCATTACCGTTCGAGAAAATCTTATTGAGATGCACTCGTTTATTGACAATCTCCCTGAAGAAGCATTATTTACCACTGATGAGTTGTTAAAAATCGTTCTAGGGTATCTTGATGCCAGTGGAAAAAATAGGGGAGAAGTGTTATGGCCGCTTCGTGTAGCACTTTCCGGTCAAAAACAATCACCGTCTCCATTTGAAATTATGGCTGCTATTGGCAAGGAAAAATCGCTTGAACGTATTGATAGTGCAATGAAAAAGGTTGAAGAATGTAAGTAGCATAATGAAGCGTAGAAGATACATACGTGTTCTTATTATAATAGCTTTTTTGTTTTTTGGAGTTGAATTATTTTCGTCAAAAATAGTTTTTGCCGTACCTCCCGTGAATATCCCCGAACTTAGTAGTCAAATCAATGAGAAGTCGAAAGAGCTTGAAAGCATTAATCAAAAAATTCAACAAACAGAGAGTATCGTCAGTTCATTAACCAATCAAAAAAGAACCTTAAAAAACGATATTAACAAACTTGACTATACAGTCAATCAACTTGATCTCAATATCGAATCAAATAAAATAACCATTGAAAAGTTAAATCTCGAAATAGAGCTTCTCCAAAACCAAAAGCTATCAATTGAAAACAGTACGGAAAATAAAAGGCAGGCTTTGGCTGATGTTTTAACAACGATGCAGCAAAATGATAGTAAAGGGATTATTTATGTTTTGTTAAAGAATATGAGTTTGGCGGATAGTGTGTCTGAAATGCAAAATTTGTTTGATTTAGAGGACAAACTTTCGCTACGCGTCACGGAATTGAAAAATTTACACACGGAACTAATCAACAATATTGACGTGACTGAAGAGAAAAAAGGAGATATAGAAGATGAGAAAAATGACCTCACGTATCGTAAAGATATTGTTGATGAACAAAAAAAAGAAAAAAGCAGTATTTTGAGCGAAACAAAAAATAAAGAAACATTATATCAACAAGAGCTTGATACATTACAAGAAAAGCAACAAGAGATTGAACAAATTATTGCAGATATTGAAGACAAATTGCGAGCGACGTTTGATCCAAGCGCATTACCGACTGAACGTCCTGGAGTTATTGAATATCCAGTCTCGAAACCGCGGATTAGCCAATGTTATGGTGCAACGGCGTTTGCACGGACAGCATACAAATCGGGGATTCATTCAGGAGTCGATTTTGCCGCACCAATAGGAACACGTGTGTATGCGGTTGATGATGGTATTGTGCGACGTGTTGATAATAATGATTTGAGCAGTTTGCGTAAGTATCAATTCGGTAAATACATACTTATAGATCACCCGAACAATTTAACAACATTATATGCTCATTTATCTCAATATATTGTATCACCCGGAGAACAGGTAAAACGTGGACAGTTGATAGGGTACGTTGGGAACACAGGCTATTCTACAGGAGCACACTTACATTTTGGTCTTTATTCAACTGTGACTATACAGTTAAAATCTATCCCACCGGCGCAAGGACTTGTGCCTCTTGGTGTACATATTAATCCGATTCCGTACCTTCCATCAACCGTAGAACGTAACAAATGTTTATAGTATAATAAAAATATATGAAGGAGATAGTTTTAACATTGTGGCAGGAGATGAAAGAGGTCGCTTTTCTTTTGATTCCTTTTATTAAAGGCATGTTTCGGCTTGCCGCTAATATTTTAGATTTTATCGCTTTTTTGATTCGCAAAATAATGGGAATGTTTTAAAATGTTTTGCGACAGAAAATATATTTTCTCCGTGCACAGAGAAGAGACTGGTTTTTGATATTTTTGTCTATTGACGATATGCAAATATTTTTAATAGAAATACAAATTTCGCTCGAATTTTTAAAGTCTCTTTACGAAAGAGACTTTAAAATAAATAACCGCGCAGCAAGCTGACGCGGTATTCCTCGGTGAATAAAAAGGTTAACTATGCTAGAGTTATGAAAGGTGAGTAGATTGAAATGATTTACTTATCTGTCGCACAATATATCTTTTGCGACAGATAGAAATATAAAAATAGGGCTACTGTTAAAATAGCCCTATTTCCTACCATTTTAGGATTTAAGCATGAACACTCTCTTTTTTCTCTTTCATTCTTCGCAATATTGCTTCCTCTGTCAGCCCGTATTCATCAGCTACTTGCAACCCATAACTTTTTTCTCTTCCCGAAATAACTTTATACGTAAACTTTTTTTCTACAATTTCTGTTCGTAGATTTTTTACCTCATTTATCTCTTCCGCTTTTTGTGCCGCGTCATGCAGATGCGTCGTTATATAAGTTACAGCTCCCAGTTCGGCAAACCCTTTAATTAATCGAAGGGTCATTGCCTCGGCGTCTTCAAAAGAACTTCCACGGATTGGTTCATCGATGAGAATTAAACTGTTTGGCGTAACATAGTCAATTAATCGGTCGATTCGGTTCAATTCTTGCACAAACATACCTTCGCCCTGCGCAATATCACCTTTTGCGATACAGTGCGTTGCAATACGGTCACATTCTTTCATTTTTGCTTTTTTTGCGCAAATCGGTAATCCGTTCTGTGCAAGTATATGGGCGATTCCGATAGATTTAATATAAACACTTTTACCTGAGTTGTTTGGCCCTGTAATGATAATAACTTTTTTATTATCATTGATTTGTGCCATGTTTGATACCAATTTTCTTGATGAACATTGCATCAAAAGACATGGATTGTACAACTCATGAAACGAGATATCATCGGCCTTCTCATACATTATTGGAAAGACGATCGGTAGATTATATGATCGTATAGTGTCTATATATCGTAGACTATTCAAAAAAAATTCAAATTCATGTTGTCGTCTTAACAAACTCATTATATTACTCATCTGTTCTCCGACAAGGAGTTCAAGAGATTTTAATAAGATACGTTCTTCTTTTTGGGGGGTATCAAGCCAATGTGCTTTCTTGTCTTTTCTATGGTAGTACCAACCAACCATTTTTGTTATGCTTTTATTTCTGGATTTGTATGATACTCCAACAACATTATTGATTTTATTGAAGAAGTTATATCGTATCGTTAACTCTGCTGTTCCGAATTCTTCCAAGTCTGTAATGATTGCTTTACACCATGCGTATTTTTCCGTTTCATTAATATGTAGAGCCGTTTCACGAAATTTTGCAGCGATATCACTCGTCTCATTTTCTTCTATTGCCATGCCTGCTTCAACGACTGCAATAAATTTTTGCAGTACATCAAGCTCAATGGCAATCGATTCTCTCACTTTACTTTGAGAAAAATCAATACAGTCTCTGCGCCATTGGAAAGGCCAATATTCATCATTAGCTGTTGTGTATTCAGTAAGAATGCGTTGTGCGGTTTCTGCTTCGTTTATCGCCGTCAGGTTGTTCTCTCTTACTCCTAAAGCAAGTGCAAGTTGATATCCTTTGACTACAACGTTTTCGAGCGATTTTTCAAGGCTTTTATTACACATCAGTTTTTTGACAAAGTCTTGCCGTCTTGTTAATTCTTCTCCGTGCTTCAAGGTTGCAAATTCTTTCTTTGAGTGGTATTTAACCACCTCGCTGGCAAGTCTTGCATGATTTTCATAGAAGGTGTCCAATTCAGGAAATCGTCGAAGTGAACCGGATACAAAAGGTAGAAAAAAGAAAGAGATGAACTCATTCAAGTCCAGATCATCAATGACCTGTTGAGAGAGTTCAGAAAAATGTTTTTTGATCATACTTTTTTTATTTTTTAAAAGAGCTGTCACGGTATTACCGAGAAGCTCTCTAAAAAAATTAATTAATTATAAGCTTCTCGGTTAGGACCAAGATTTTGTCATAATGTAATATTTTGACGGGTTTGTCAATCGATTTTGTTTCTTGAATAAAACAGTATATTATCTATCAATATGGATAAACAAAAAATAAAAAATAAAAAGGTTCATTTCATCGGTATCGGTGGTATCGGTGTGAGCTCTTTAGCTCGTTATTTTTTGTCCCAAAATTGGACTGTAAGCGGCTCGGATGTCGCTATGAGTGATTTAGTATCAGAACTACGTTCGGATGGCATAACTGTTCATATTGGGCATAAATCAGCCAATGTCCCCCGAAATGCATCTTTGGTTGTTTACAGTAATGCTATTACATCTGATAATCCCGAGCTTGCTACCGCATACGAACGCAATTTTACAGTACAGAGCTACCCTCAAGCCCTTGGTGATGTTACAAAACAGTACACTACTATTGCGATAGCAGGATCTCATGGAAAAAGTACCACAACAGCACTTGTCGCTTTAATTTTAGAAAAAGCCGGGCTGGACCCGACTGTCATTATTGGCACAAAGTTGAAAGAGTTTGGTAATTCAAATTTTCGGAGCGGCAAAGGAAAATATCTTGTCATCGAAGCTGACGAATATAAGGGAGCTTTTTGGAACTATTCCCCTAATGTTGCGCTTATTACCAATATCGATCGAGAACATCTTGATTTTTATAAAGATCTTAATGATGTTAAAAAAAGTTTTATTAAATTTATTAATAATATAAAACCGACGGGGCGTGTTTTTATCAACCAAGATAACGCAGGAATACATTCGATCGTTGGGAAAATCAAAGTTCCGTTTTCTTGGTATGGCTTTACCGAGAACAAGTCACGAACAAAGAAAGTAAGTTCGGCATTATATCTTCCGGGTCTTCATAATGTTTCGAATGCTTTAGGCGCATTTTCTGTCGCAAAACATATTGGTGTTTCAGAAAAAGTCATTCTTGCCGTTTTTAAAGAATATCATGGTTCATGGCGTCGCATGGAATATAAAGGATACTTTGCGGGCACAAAACATAAAGTTTTTGACGACTATGGGCATCATCCGACGGAAATTCAAGCGACTCTTTCTGCATTCCGGGCCACGTATCCACGATCACCTCTTATCTGTGTTTTTCAACCGCATCAAGTAAAAAGATTACAAATTTTGTTTAAACAATTTGTTTCGGCTTTTGATAATGCCGACGCAGTTTTTCTTTTTGATGTTTATACCGTAGCGGGTCGGGATAACACTTCGATGAATGATGGCCCGACGTTGTCGGAGCAACTATCAATTTCTGTCTCGAAACGAAAAAATGGACCACATACGGTTGTCTATCTCCCACAATCAAAATTATTACCAGATTTATTAAAAGAAGAATTAGTGACTCGTATCTATGAGTTGCAACATCATTACGTGTTTGAAAAGCCGGCGATTATTCTTATGATGGGGGCAGGCACGATTGTCGATGTTACGCCACAACTATTGCAACAGGAAGAAAAAGAAATGTAATAACTATGTATTACCGGAACGAAAATCAATTTAAAGATGAAAATGGATATATTATTGATGATCTCTGGTATCCGCGCGTAACAAGTATTGTACAGATTAAATCGAAACCCGCGCTCGCCTTCTTCTATCAAGATGTCGGGAGTCAAAAAAAGGCTGACGAAATTAAACAACGTGCCGCAGACGAAGGAACATTAGTCCACGAAACAGCACAGGCAATCATGCTTGGGAAAACGCCAATTGTCGATGACAATATAAAGCCAGCCATTGAGGCATTTATCAATTTTTTTGGACACAATGATATTCGTACAGAAGAAGCATGGATAGAAAAACGTATTGCACATCGCGATGAACGATATGCCGGTACCGTTGATGCATTGGCACATATCAACGGGAAATTCGGCGTTATGGATATAAAGACGTCACAAGCAATCTATCGTGACTATAACCTTCAGACGGCAGCTTACTTTGCATCATTACATGACACATTTTGTGACCTAGAGACTCGATGGATTCTTCGAATAGATCAGCAGCAAACGTGCCGACGGTGCGGTGCAACGCTCCGTACGAAAGGCGGAAGGGAAAAAATAAAAAATCCTTATTACGACGGTTTAGTGTCCCCTTGTCCAAAGGACGAACATGAATGGGGAGATGTAAAAGGCATCATCGAGTTTCAAGAGTTTCCCTATTGGCATGATGATTATAATGCCTTTTTAGGTGCCAAGAGATTATGGGAATGGGAGCACAATTATTGGTTACGAAAAATCGGTTATTAAGAATTTCTTCAAGATTTCGTCATGTATCACGTACCGTCGTAACGAAAGAGATTCCTTAAAGTAAAGAGATGATATCGTTTCCATTTTCTACCATATAATCTGCGAAATCTGTTTTTCGGTTGGTATATCTCCCCTCTTTCCGTTGTACGAATATCGTTGTCGCATGTGGGAATGCTTTTTTTATTGCTTCTATTTGGTGTATGCGATCATCGATAAAATAAAAATGTTTTTTTGTTCCTGCATCATTTTTGAGAAATTCTGCTTTTAATGCCGTGGTAATCAATATCGATTGTACGGATTCTGTAATTTTACTATAGGCGATTTTTTGACTCTGAAATGTTGTATCACCGTGTGATAGCAATGTTGTATACTTCCCGTGTTTCGCTAGAAAATGGAGCATGTCAATAAATACGTACGTGTGTGCTGTTTGTAAATGTTGAAGTCCGATTTTTTGTAATTCTATACAAGGGATATTCGTGTGTTCGGCAATACGTGACAAATGTTCCTCTAAAGAATATACGCGGGGTACTTGAGTATCCCTTTTGTCATCGTAATAGCACCTTTTAAACAATGATTGCTTGATGCCGTTCGATTGATAAAGTTTTTCTTGAAGGTCGGCTATAAACTCTTTCGTATTAAAGACGACATCATCAAAGTCGAGAAAAATATGCATGGTGTTTTATATAATACGTTTGATGAGTTTGTTGTACGATTTATAATCAGACAACATCATAAATATACGGGCCAGTTTTTCCCCGTCATGGCGAATAAAAGATCGTTGTGCCGCAATTGCATCCGTTTTATTATAGGTAATCGCCTTTTTACTGAGTAGACGCGCCTCAATGACTTGATATGACCGTTTTTTATACGCCTTTTCATGAAAAGTAACGAGCAATTCTCTCTTATTCTCGTATTTTTTTATCAATTTTCGGGGGGGCTGTTGAACATTGTAGATAACAAAGTTTAATCGTTCTTTCCCGATGTATGCTTCAATGGCAGCCGCATAGTCGTCGAGAGTAAATTTTTCCGTTTGTCCTCCTTTGTTCACTAAATTACATACATACACCACCTTTGCTTTTGTATTTTGAATTGCTTGAGATATGTCTTTTACAAGAAGATTCGGAACAATACTCGAATAATGATTCCCCGGTCCGATAACAACGATATCTGCATTCATGATGGCCTTAATCGCTTTCGGGTGCGCATGTGCTCGTGGTTCGAGTGTAATCTTTTGTATACCGGTTTTCTGTATGTCGGTACAGACGGAGACTTCATTTTCGCCTTTCAAAACTCGTCCGTCTACAAGCGTTATGTATAATTTGATGTTGTCTTGTGTTACCGGTATTACACTCCCCTTAACATTTAAAATAGCGCTTGCTTCTTCTACGCCGGTACTGAAACTGCCACTTATTTTTTCGAGTGCTGATAAGAACAAATTTCCGAATGTATGCCCTTTCAATGTTCCATTTTCGAAACGATATCCCATAAGTGTTCGAACGATATCTGATGATTCAGAAAGCGCAACAAGACATTGTCGAATATCACCTGGAGGTAGAACACCGAGTTCGTCTCGCAGAATACCGGTCGAGCCGCCATCGTCTGCCATAGAAACAATTGCCGAGATATCGAATGGATATCGTTTAAGCCCGGACAAAACAACGAAACTTCCCGTTCCTCCTCCAATAGTGACAATCTTTTTGTTTTTCATACGCGAGGTTATTTATCTTCAGGCTGCTCTTTGAACACTTCGACGCAAAAAACGTTTTGATCATTCACCAGAACCATTCGTCCATCGGTTGTTTCAAATTTAGTAAACTGTCCGTTTTCGATAGTGTCTGTCTTTATCCCACGAAACGTTTTTTTAATACCCGATACGCACGTAATGATTTGTGTGACAGTTTTTCCTTTCTTGCGTACGGATGAGAGTAAATTCGCTTCTTTTGGTGTAGTGTCCTTTTCTATTTTCTCCATTATTTTTTGATATTTTCTTCCATTGTAGCATGAGCGGCGCATGGTGTGATAACGATAGGGTGTGTATGCCAATCTCGTCCAGCAATATATCCGATGAAAAAACTGATCAGACTCACAAAAAAAGTGAGAAATGCGATACGAATATACGATTTTTGCAATAACCGTGTAATTTTTTCGATTAATTCAATAAAGAAAAATCTCATCAGTGTATGTTTGTTTTATTGACAATCATTCGTGTACCTCGTAAACTATGGAAATAGTAAAATCAAATAAATATTATCATAAACTATGGCACATACTAAATCTGGCGGATCTACTAAATTAGGACGAGATTCCGCCGCAAAACGACTTGGTGTTAAACGTTCCGGTGGACAATCTGTAAAAGCAGGTGAAATTATTATTCGCCAACGAGGAACTCGTTACATGCCGGGGAAAAATGTTAAACAGGGGGCAGATGACACACTTTATGCCGCGACAGACGGTGTAGTAAAATTCGCTGATATAAAGAAAACAAGATTCGATGGAACCTTCCGTCATCTTAAGACTGTTTCGGTTGTATCTCAATCGTAATAGTTGTTTTATACGTACCAATCTTACAGGAAATCATATGACGGCCGATCGATTTGATCGGCTGCTTTAGTTCAAGTGAACATCCTTCAGGAATCAAGGTTTTTGCGATAAGAGTTTTTTTAACCTCTTCTTTGGTGACCGAACCGAAAACCTCTTGCTTTTTCCCTACTTTCAAAAAAAATACGATCGGTTTAGCGGCTGTCTCCGTGCTGAAGCGCTTCAATTCTTGCTCCAAGAATTCTTGTTTACTTTGCGCATGCTTTTTTTTAACGGTAATTTGATTCACCTCTCCTGTTGTTGCGAGTTTCGCAAGCTTTTGCGGAAACAAAAAATTCCGTGCGTACCCATCGGAGACATTTTTTATCTCGTCTTTTTTCCCTACGTTTTTAATGTCTTTAAGAAAGATAACTTTCATAATAAATTATTTTAATTTTTCTTTTACCAATTCAAGAGCTTTATCAAGTTGAGGATCGCGTTCAGCCTTTATATCTTCTTCTGTGAGCGGAACTTCGTAGTCCGCGGCGATACCGTTCTTTTCTATTTGTGTTCCATCAGGCAGAAGCCAATGAGCAACAGTGATTTTCAATGTAGAGCCGTCTTTTAACGATTCCAATTGTTGCACGGTTCCTTTGCCAAAACTGTGTTCTCCAACAAGCGGAACGTTGCGGTCAATATGCAGAGCACCGGCCAAAATCTCCGATGCCGAGGCAGACCCGCCGTTCATAATGACTACGACCGGCAAATCTCGCAGCGAGTTGTTCCCTCGTGCGGCAAAGATGATCTCCTCGCCTGTCGCAAATTTTTCGCTGACTACGAGCGTTCCTTTTGGTACGAACCACCCCGCAATATCAACAGCAGTGTCTAACAGCCCTCCTGGATTGTTCCGCAAATCAAGTACGATGCCTTTTGCGCCTTGAAGGATCGCTTCAGTTACTGCCCGATTAAATGCAGAATCAGTTGTGCCGCTAAAACTGAAGATTTGAATATGCGCGATTTTGTCATCCTTCATTTTCCATTCAACAACAGGTACCTGAATATTGGAACGCGTAATGTCTATTTTGCGTGATTCTTCCCATTCTTCTCTTGAAATCGTCAAAGTGACACTTGTTCCTATCTCTCCACGGATAATCTTTACCGCTTCATTAACACTGACTCCGTCGGTTGATTTCCCATCAATTTCAAGAATTTTATCGTTTGCTTTCAGTCCTGCCTTTTCCGCCGGTGTATTTTTAAGCGGTGCTATAACCAGTAATTGTTTTTCACGGATACCGATTTCCGCTCCGATTCCGCCAAAATTGCCGCTGATGTCTTCTGTGAATTTCTTAGAGTCTTCCGGTTCAAAGAAGTTCGTGTTAGGGTCCCCATAGGAATTTGTAAGCCCCTTAATGGCACCGTAAATTAATGTTTGGTCAGGAATAGTACCTCCATCGATATGACGTTCACGAAGCTTGTCCCATGCTTGCCAAAAAAGACTGAAATCCGCAGTTACGTCCGCCGGTGTCTCCGCGTTTTGATAGTTTACAACAATGTTTTTTGTCCCTTGCAACCCAATTTGAAATCCGGCGTAATAGGAGGCTGATGAGAGCCCTACGATGATAACGATCATCGATCCAACAATAATCCATGATTTTTTATTCATTCTTAATATTTATTTCTTTTGAACATTCGAATCTATATACATCTATACATCAATTCTATTGCTCAATTTTAGTGTAGTTCTGCTATAATGGCAAATAGATGAAAGATTATCTAAAATCAAAAGAATAAGAATATTTCTATGAAGAAAATGGATTTCAAAGTTGAGATTGAAAAGAAAAAAGAGTCCCCTAAAAAAGGAGGTATAACAAGCATGCGGTCTGCTATTGTAGCGGAATTGGTATCATTTATGGGAGAAGATGAACCTTTGACACAAGACGAGAAGGAAGAAGTAACGAGGATGCGAACGTCAAAACGTATCAAATATTGGCTTGGAAGAACACGTCACATAGAACCAAGCAGAATAATCGAGCTAATGAGGCAAACAAAAGAAGCTCGGAATCCGCGGGCGCTCATGAACTGGCTTATTTCGAGCGAAGCAAAAAAAACGAAAAAAATACCAACGCCCCCAAAACGACAGGATGTATAAATTTTCCCTCGATGTATACTCACTTGCAAAACAACATAATGCTGATATTCTGCTAGAACTTGCAAAATCTGTTGCGGGGCGTAAGAATATAAAAAACAAAGGATATGACACAAATTATCACGATCGACAACAAAAAAGATGAAACATTTTTACGGACACCTGTCCCGCAGTTTGATTTCAGTACCCACACCACGGAAGAAGTACGTGCTTTGGTTCAATTGTTGCGTCAAGAACTTAGATTAACCGCCGGCAGTGGTGTTGGGCTGTCCGCAAATCAAATAGGTCTTTCTGATCGTGTTTTTATCGTGCAGTACAATAAAAAATTCTATACCATTTTCAATCCCGAGATAATAAAAATGTCGCAAAAGATTGTTATAGACGAAGAAGGGTGCCTTAGTATACCGAATACGTACATCGATGTTCCACGGGCGGAGCGTATTACCATTGTCGGGTACGGACAGAACGGTAAAAAGACAAAAATAAATGCGTCCGATGTGCTCGCGCGAATTTTTCAACACGAGACAGATCACCTTAACGGTATCCTTATTATTGATAGAGTAGCTTCATAATCATCATGAAATACATCTTTTTCGGAACGCCACAATTTGCCGCGACTGTCCTCGAACCCCTGTTGCAAGCGAATATGCCGCCCTGTGCGCTTGTGTGCAATCCTGATCGCCCTGTTGGCAGAAAAAAGATCATCACTCCACCACAGACAAAGAAGCTTCTTAACCATTACGATACATCAATACCCATTTTGCAGCCTGATCGTATTGATGAAACATTTCTCAAGACTCTCACAACATTTCAGGCGAATTTTTTTGTCGTTGCCGCATATGCAAAAATACTTCCGGACACGCTCATTGCAATTCCAAAATATGGAACCATAGGAGTTCATCCGTCACTATTGCCACAATTGCGAGGATCCTCCCCTCTCCAGACCGCAATTTTGGAACATGTGCGGACAGGGGTCACGTTGTATAAAATCGATAAACATGTTGATCACGGCCCGATTCTTTCGACACGCGTTTTAAATGAAGATATAGACACCTATACCTATACCAAACTGGAAGACACGTTAGCACGTATGGGCGCAAAATTGCTTATGACGACACTCCCCCGCCTGATGGATGGAACTATCGTCCCACAGACCCAAAACCACGAAATGGCGACATTTACCAGAAAATTTAAGACAGAAGACGGCTATGTACCCCTTGAATTGCTTCAAAAAGCCCAGGATGGCGATAATGACCATGCACGGATGATTGATAGCAAGATACGAGCATTAACCCCCGAACCGGGCGTATATACCATACAAGATGGCAAAAGAATAAAGCTGTTGCAAGCAAAAATTGTTGACTCAACGCTAAAACTTATTACAATTCAGAAAGAGGGTAAAAGACCAACAACATGCCCTCATTAATTTTCTTAAGATTTTAAGAGAACAATCGGAGATCGTCTAATGGTAGGACACTTGACTCTGGATCAAGGAATTGGGGTTCGAATCCCTGTCTCCGAGCCCCGTGGTAACAAAAAAAGGTTATCTATGAGATAGCCTTTTTTTGTTACCACGGGGCAAGCACGAAGTGAATTGACACGGGAGATTTTACGAGGGCCCCGCGATGAGCAAAGCGAATTTTACGGGGCACGTCCCGTGAGGTTCTACCTTTTGCGGGGCAATGCTAATCGTTTTTAAAAGTGAAACAATATAAAAAATTCCTCTCTAAACGGCTAAAATGGCCGTTTTAGCCGTTTTTAGGGGTATAAAACACGCCTCTGCCAGTATCTCCTTGTTGGATAATTTTGCCTTCTCGTTCCAACTCCTGCAGATAATTGGTTGCGGTAGCATCGGAGACGCCAAGCAGTTTTTCTATATCATTATTAGTGATACGGCCGTTTTGTTGAATACAGTTAAGAATATCCTGTTTGTTTTTTTCTTTTTTGGCGTTGATAGTTTGCCGACCGCGGTCGAGCGCCTCTTTCTGTTTCTTCTGCTCCGCCACCTTTTCTATTTGCTGCCGACGAGCCAAAGAATAACCAACCCAAATTCCAACAAGACCTATAACGATGAAAATAAAATAGCGCATAGTATAATTAATGTTATTGTAGGTTACTGTTACATACTTTGTAAATTGTATTCTAAAACAGAAACACACCTCATAAACCGTTTCCCTACATTTATCCATACAAAAAAGCCGGGTATAAAAATCCCGGCTTTTTATCAGACGTGATTATATCACTGCTGATTCTTTAGCGTATCAAGTTCTTCAAGAACCTGACGAAGTTGTCGTTCGATTGACTCTATCCGAGCAGTATCCGATGTAGAAGAATCCATATCATTGGTTGGAGTGTCCCCGGACATTTCACCATTGATGAGAAATTCTTTAAGCATTGGAATATTTTCGAATTTATGCACCTGACCACTTTGCGCGTCTACAACGGCTACGAAGGAGACACCCGAGCCATCAGATGCGATTGCTCGAACGATCCAAAAAAGCTTATCTCGAACAGAAACAGGTATCGGTTCAGCCGGTGTGATGGAACTCCAGTCAACCGTTGGGAAATCTTTTTTAAGATAGTCCGTTGAGCTGACAGGACCAAGCAAGGGATCACCTGCAGAATAATTCTTCACAGAAATAGTTCCTGCCCTTGCGTCTACCATGTATATACGGAATACACCATGTGCATTTCCATACGGCTCGACCGCAATGAACCATTTCAACCCTTCAGCTGTATCTATCAAAAATGGTTGTTGGTTTGCGTCGTTTGGTGTGTCTGCTATCTCGAACTGGTTATCATGAGAAAAAAGTACATTCAGGATCCCCTGTTTGTAATTCAGGGAATTCACCCATGTTCGGGCAAGTGAGTCGGGAACCAGTTTTTGCCCTTGAAGAATGTCACTGTTTTGTGCTTCTTCAGGATTCAGGAACGTTATCTCCCCTTTCGCATCTACAATTGCCACACCTCCCCATTTTGGAATTGAATAGAACGAATGTCGTTCATATTCGATTATGGGAACAACGATATACATGTCCGTACCCTTTGTGAGGGTGAACGAGTCACCGTGGTCGATGAAATATCGTTCTCTGAAAATTCTCCATTCAAGTCCGTCAGTCAGTAGCATGCCCGGACCAACAGAAAGGTCTGTTTCTACGGTTTCGGTATTTTTGTTTAACGTCGTCATATCGACGTACATCACACCTTTATCTTTCAATGAAAAACTATTTATTATCCCGTCAGGTATAAGCGTATATGCCCACATCGGTTTTTCATTGCGAATGACAATATCAGATGTATCAAGTTGGTATCTTGGATATTGCAGACTGTCTTTTGCCATTCTGTCTGCAACTGCACGAGGCATCACCCGCAACGAATCCATATGAGAATCCGGTAATTGAGATACTTCCGTAACCTGCAGCGAATGAGCAATATTCTTAGGTCCCCACAGTGATGCAGGAATGCTTAGGAGCATACCGCCCACAACGAGGACAAAGAAGCCCACAACAAACCATGTTACGAAAGGCTTCTCGCTTTTAGGAATAATTCCTGTTAAAAGAAGTCCTCCTATCCACAAAATAGCCAACCACCATATGATGGGTATCAGATAAACAGTCATAATGATTCCATGCCACAATGGCATGGTAAGATAAAAAAGAAGTCCTAAAATAAAAAGAACTCCTACCCGTATAAGTTTTGACATAAGCGTAATATATTTAATTAATTATTAAAGTTCATTCTCCGACCGAGGAATCGTTGAATGAATCCCCTGGAAGGGTTTTTGAATTATTATAATAAATTTACGTTTATGTCAAATAACTACTTAACTCAAAAAATTAAGTTTAAGTAATAAAAAAGGGCTCCGTAGACATTCTTGCAATTTTTTTCAAGAAACCTTTTCCTTCTCCGCCAACCGAACATACTTAACTAATTTGTACCCGTCCACCAACTCAATCGGTTTGTCTTCTGCGAATTTCTCCGCTTCCAACGTGAATTTGTTGGTTGTAATAAAATACCCCTTTCCGTTTGCCAATCGGTCGACAAGCGCACCATAAAAGTCGCGGATTTCTTGTACCCCCACAGTCGAGGAAATGAATTTTTTACATTGAATATAGCTTGTAATCCCGTCTTTTTCGGCAATCCCGTCGATTCCTCCGTCGTGAGACTTCCCCACCGCCTGCGCCTTATACCCGAGCCGAGAAAAAAGATCAGCAATATATTTCTCGAATTCCGTCGGATTCATTCCGCGCAACCATTGCAAAAGATCCCGATCTGATCGCCACGCTTTGCCTTTTAGAGATTTTTTATGAGCACGCCTTTCGTCAATTTTTTTATGAAGCCAATCAAAAAATAAATCACTAAAAATTCGGATTGCTATAATTCCGAACAAAATTGCCCATAGCGGCCACAGCATCAACGCTATTTTCCATAATTCTAATAGTAAACTTTTTGTTATAGGCGGAAAGTGTATCATAGAATGATTTTACAATTTTTGTTTGTTGATGGGAATGATGAGGGTATTTTACGAGGGCTGGTTCTTGATACCCTTTCCCTCAATTTAATACTGACGTTAAACC